>BHEQ01000031.1 GCA_003864535.1 Gammaproteobacteria bacterium | reverse complement strand
GTAATAATGCCAAATGATAATGATCAAAAAACAAATAAGCTTATAGATAAAGGCGCAAGCAAAGAGCTTAAAAAAACAGCTGATGCGCGTGGTGTTTTGCTTGAAAGTGAAACTCCACCTAGAATTATTCATCTTCTGCCGCTAACTGAGCGTCCTTTTTTCCCACCACAAGTTGCCCCAATGATGCTCAATGAAGAGCCGTGGCTTTCTACTTTAAATCTAATCTTAAAGGAAGAGGGCCCAAATGTTGTGGGGCTGGTTATGGTTAAGCCTGATTCTGCTGAAAATCTTGTCCCTGCGGATTTTCATAAAATTGGCACATTAGTGAGAATGCATCATCCCAATCATGACGATGGTCGTTTACAATTTATTGCCCAAGGAATGAAACGCTTTAGAATTAAGCGCTGGATATCTAAAACAATCCCTTATATTGCCCAAGTTGAGTATTTGGATGATAGTGATTTTGAAAATACAGAACAATTACGCGCCTATTCTATGGCAGTGGTTAATGCTCTTAAAGAATTAGTTCCTTTAAATCCTTTGTATTCTGAAGAGCTTAAGCATTTTTTGACGCGCTTTAATACGAATGAGCCCTCACCTTTAGCAGATTTTGCGGCAAGCCTAACCACAAGCTCAAAAGAAGATATGCAGGTTATTTTAGCGACTGTGCCTATTTTAAATCGGATGAAAAAAGTAGTTGCGCTAATTCATAAAGAATTAGAAGTTGCGCGTTTGCAAAGTAAAATTCGGGAACAAGTTGATGAGAAGATAACTGATCAACAAAGAAAGTTTTTCCTACGCGAGCAATTAAAAGTTATTCAGCAAGAGCTTGGTTTATCCAAAGATGATAGAACCGCTGATTTAGATAAGTTTATGGCGCGTTTAAACAATAAAACTATCCCTGAAATTGTACAAAAAAAACTTGATGAGGAGTTTGATAAACTTAGCATCTTAGAATCAGGATCACCTGAATATGCGGTTACACGTAATTATCTTGATCTAATTACTGATTTGCCTTGGGGGATTGTTAGTCAAGATAATTATGATCTAAGCCATGCGCGTACTGTTCTTTCTAGTGCCCATTTTGGCTTGGATGAGGTTAAAGATAGGCTCATAGAGTCTCTGGCGATTGGGCAAATTAAAGGCGAAATTAAAGGCTCTATCATTTTATTAGTAGGTCCGCCTGGAGTTGGTAAAACATCTATCGGTAAATCAATTGCGGAAAGCTTAAATCGCAAGTTTTTCAGATTTAGCCTAGGCGGAGCGCGTGATGAGGCTGAGATCAAAGGACATAGACGCACTTATATTGGCGCGATGCCTGGTAAATTAATCCAAGCATTAAAAGAAACCCAAGTAGAAAACCCCGTAATTATGTTAGATGAAGTTGATAAAATGGGGCAATCTTATCAAGGTGATCCTGCCAGTGCTTTGCTTGAGGTGCTTGATCCTGAACAGAATGTTGATTTTTTAGATCATTATCTTGATGTGCGTTATGATTTATCTAAAACTCTCTTTATTTGTACCGCCAATAGCTTAGATTCTATCCCCGCAGCGTTACTTGATCGGATGGAAGTAATTCGCTTATCGGGTTATATTTTAGAAGAGAAACTCCAAATTGCAATTTTATATCTGTGGCCGCGTTTGCTTGAAAAAGCAGGCTTTAAAGATACGCAGTTAACTATTACTGAAAAAGCCTTAACCGCAGTGATCGACCGTTTTGCCCGTGACGCTGGCGTGCGCCAGTTAGAGAAATATTTAGCAAAATTAATTCGTAAAGTTGCGGTTAAGTTTGTTGAAGAGAAAATCACCAGTTTTAAAATTGGAGTTTCAGATATTGAGAAAATGCTCGGGCAAGCAAGCTTTAGCAAAGAAAAACCTTTACGCGGTATTGGCGTAATCACAGGGCTTGCGTGGACATCCATGGGTGGGGTTACTTTAAGTTTGGAAGCTGCGAAAGTGCATACAAAAACACGTGGTCTGCAAATAACAGGGCAGCTTGGTGGCGTTATGCAAGAATCTGCCAATATTGCATATAATTATTTATGCGCAAATACCGCCGCATTAGGTGCTGATCCTAAGTTTTTTGATGATGCGTTTATCCACGTTCATGCCCCAGAGGGCGCAACTCCAAAAGATGGTCCAAGCGCAGGTGTGACGATTGCCTCAGCGATATTATCCTTAGCACTTAATAAAGAGGCAAAACCATTTGCAATGACAGGTGAGCTCACTTTAACTGGAAAAGTTCTACCTATTGGCGGCGTAAAAGAGAAGCTAATTGCCGCACGCCGCGTGGGCATCAAAGATATCATTTTTCCAAAAGCGAATGAGGCTGATTTTAAAGAGCTTCCTGATAATCTAAAAAAAGGCATCACCGCGCACTTTGTGAGTGATTATAAGGATGTTGCCAAGCTCCTTTTTTAATTATAAAAAACGAACCTCTCCCCTCCCATCATCCCCTTCGCAGGGGAGAGCTTTAAAAGCCCTCCAACACTGAAAAAGCACAATAGATGTGCCGATAATATTTTAGGGGCTAGATTCTTGTGTATTTGATGCAAACTTTGGATATGCTAAGCTGCCCATTGCAAGGGAAATCTCCGCAGCATATTGATGAAGCAGCGTAATATATTGGCATTTTTTAACATCATCAAACCGAATGCTCGGAAAAGAAAGGCTAAGGCCTGCAATCACGATATCAAAGCGATTATAAATCGGCACAGAGATACATAATAAGCCTGCTTCCATCTCTTCATTATCCATGCTATAACCCAACTTTCTTACACTAACAAGTTCATTAATTAGCAGATCAACGCTAGTTAATGTATTTTCAGTGTGCATTACTAGCTCAACATTTTTTAAGATATCACGTATTTCAGCCTCATCAAGCCATGCAAGGAGTACTTTACCTATGGCGGTGCTATACAGAGGATTATGTTTTCCAATCCGAGAATGCATTCTTAAACTATATAAAGAATCTATTTTATGGACGTAGACAATACTATCCTTATCAAGAATACCTAAATGGCTTGTTTCTTTTGTTATTTTTGACAAGGCGGACATTTTTGCATCAGAACTCTTAATAAGATCTGTGTATTGTAATGCCCTAGCACCTAATTCAAACAGCTTAAGGGTTAAGCTATATTTATCCCTATCCCCTTCTTGGGAGACATAACCAATTGTTTTCATTGTCTGGAGAAATCGATATACTGTACTTTTAGGCATCAAAATAATCTGCGAAAGCTCCGTAATGCCAATTTCTGGCTCATCACTAATAGCTTCTAAAATTCTAAATATTTTCATTACTGAAGAAACAGAATCATTGACTTTAAGTGGCTCTGTCATAATAAAACCTTTTAGTAATATGTTAGTTTAAGGGCATATCTATTGGTGCTTTTTCAACTGCTCTTTTAATAATATTGCAAGTAATAATATCGCAAGTCCTGAAAAATCTAATTTATAGAAGTGCCCTTTAAGTTTAAAAGTTAAAGTGTAAATTCTAACCCAATTTTATTTATATTTCAGAAGCAAAACCAAATTTCAATAATTTTATTTACTAAACTAAAAATAAAATAGCCTCATCAACCCTTGAATTTATAGGGAAAAGAGGCTAGTTCTAATTAAATTTTATTTGATTTTGGCTAACGTGCTAACCAGCCACCATCGACAGCTATGGTATAACCATTGATATAATCAGATGCTGGTGAGGCTAAAAATACAACAGGCCCCATTAAATCCGCAGGTTCTCCCCAACGCGCGGCAGGAATACGCTCAAGGATAGCCGCATTGCGCTCTGCATCTTCACGCAGTGCGGTTGTATTATTTGTTGCCATATAACCTGGGGCAAGCGCATTAACATTAATTCCATATTTAGCCCATTCATTGGCAAGTAAGCGGGTTAGCCCCATGACCGCACTTTTGGATGCAGTATAAGAAGGCACACGAACGCCACCTTGAAATGACAACATCGAAGCAATATTAATTATTTTGCCGCCAGAGCCTTGTTTAATCATTTGTTTGGCTACTTTTTGTGATAAAAAGAAGACAGATTTAATATTGAGATTCATGACATCATCCCAATCTTTTTCGCTAAATTCAATTGAATCCTGACGGCGAATAATTCCAGCATTATTAACCAAAATATCAATTTTACCTGCATGCTTAATAGCATCTGCAACGATTTGGTCAAGTATATTCACATTACTAAGGTCAGCTTTAATATTATAAAACTTACGCCCTAATCTTGTTATTTTTTCAATTGTGCCCAGTGGATCAACAATATTAACGCCAATTATATCGCAACCAGCTTGAGCTAAACCTACTGCCATGCCTTGACCGAGCCCTGTATCACAACCTGTAACTAATGCAACTTTGTTATTTAGATCAAATTTATTTAAAATCATACTATTACCTTAATTATAGTGATAATTATAGAATTTAATAAATACTTGTTTAATTATTAAATTCAATTATTTGTTTTTAAACTTTATTTTAAAATATAAATTAAATCAACGTAAATCAGCAACGGCAATATGATCCATATCATCATAGGTTTGATTCTCGCCGACCATACCCCAGATGAAGGTATAGGCTTTAGTCCCAACACCTGAATGAATCGACCAGCTTGGTGAGATCACCGCTTGTTCATTGTGAACCAAAATATGCCGTGTTTGTGTAGGCTCACCTAACATATGAAATACAGCGGTATCTTCATCCATATTAAAATAAAAATAGACTTCCATACGGCGATCATGGGTATGACACGGCATAGTATTCCATAAGCTGCCCTCATCAAGCTTTGTCAGTCCCATCGATAATTGGCAAGTAGGTAATACATCGGGTGTGAAATATTTATTAATGGTGCGTCTGTTACTTGTTTTCGCATCACCAATTGTCACAGGTGCGGCCTCGGCTAAAGTCACTTTACGTGATGGGTAGCTTGTATGTGCTGGCGCACAATTGTAATAAAGTTTGGCAGGGTTTTTAGGATCAATACTGCTAAAGGAGAGAGCTTTGCTGCCACGAGATACATATAAAGCTTCTTGATTTTCAAGCGTATAGTGTGTTCCGTCAATTTCGATATGGGCAGTGCCACCAATATTGATCATGCCTAATTCACGCCGCTCTAAAAAATAATTGACCCCAATTGCTTTACCTAAAGACTCAGGAAGCACGACTGCCTTTGTAACTGGCATAATCCCACCAACAATAATACGATCAATATGGCTGTAGGTGATTGTAAAATCATCTGCTGTAAATATTTTTTCAATTAAAAACTCACTTCGTAATCCTTGTGTATCGAGCTGTTTTGCGTGATTACTGTGTATTGATTGGCGAATATCCATAGTAAATAAACCTCTTAAGTTTAATAAATAATAAAAATATAACTAAAAAATAAGCATACCCAATAAATGAATTACCTGATTGTGGAAGGAAGTATACCAAAAAAAAATATTATATTTATTTTTTTTAAAACACATTTCCACTTTAAGTTTATCATTTTCTATATTATCGTATCCGTCGCGCTTTTAATAATATCGCAAGCCTTGAAAAATATAATTTATAGAAGTCCCCTCATGTTTATTTTTTAGCCCAATCAGTACGTACTTACAGTAAAGCTCTTTTACTATGATGTAATCAAATTATCTGCTAATTGCTTTAAATTCACGCGTGGTCTGGGTTAATGCGATTTCTGTAGGTAAACGCTCCATTGAACTTGCACCATAAAACCCATGACAATCTGGGCAATTATTTAAAATATAGGCAGCATCAGCTGGCGTAGCAATAGGGCCTCCATGGCAAAGTATAATAATATCTGGATTGATTTGTTTGGCAGCATTTGCCCAAGCATTAATTAAAGGGACGCATTTTTCTAGAGTTAATGAAGTATCAGCACCAATACTACCGCCAGTTGTTAATCCCATGTGGGTTACAATAATATCAGCACCTACATTTGTCATTGCTATTGCATCTTCCTTGCTAAAAACATAAGGTGTTGTTAAAAAACCTTTTGCATGGGCAAGAGCAATCATGTCTACTTCTAATTGATAGCCCATACCAGTTTCTTCTAAATTAGCTCTAAAATTACCATCAATTAAACCAACTGTTGGGAAATTCTGTATTCCCGCAAAGCCTAATTCCATTAAATCATTTAAAAATTTATCAAATTGGCAAAAAGGATCAGTTCCATTTACTCCAGCTAATACTGGTGTGTGTTTAACAACAGGTAAAACCTCACTTGCCATTTCTCTGACTATTTCATTAGCATTCCCATAAGCTAATAATCCAGCAAGAGATCCTCGTCCTGCCATGCGATAACGTCCTGAATTGTAAATTATAATAAGATCAATCCCACCTTCTTCCTCACATTTTGCAGAAAGTCCAGTTCCTGCACCACCGCCTATAATTGGGATATTCTGCAAGATCATATTTTGGAATTTGTCTAAAGTTAATTTACGTTTTTCAAGTAATGTCGCTGTGCGTATATTTTGATTCATAAGAGATAAGTCCTTTATTATATTGATGTAATAGTTAAAATAAAATATTAAAATATTAAAACAAATGATGCGTAATTTTTTTAAATTCAGCTAAAACCGCTGCCACAAACTCAGCTGAATTTATGTGATGATTTACTTTTATTATTTTACGCTTATCATTTTGATTTACTACTGATTCTAGCGCATTTATAAACGCAGTATCGGCCTCAATATTAGCAAAAACCTGCCCAGCACAATCCAGCCCTGAAAAACCATGCATAGGGATTAAAAAGCGAAGCTGCCCTTCACATTGATTTAGCTTATGCCCGATCCATTCTCCAAGCTTTTTATTTTCTTGAGTATTCGTGCGCATTAAAGTTACTTGAGAATTATGCTCATAAAATAAACGCTCTTTATAGTGCTGTGGAATACTATTTCTTGCGCCAAAATTTATCATATCTAAAGCACCGCAAGATAAAATACACGGAATTTGAGTGCGTGCTAATGCGCCAAAGCGATCTTCATTACACGCAAGTATTCCTCCAAAAAGATAATCACATACCTCTGTTGTGGTTAAGTCAAGAACTGCACTAAGTTCGTGAGAATCAATAAGCTTTTCCATTGACTTTCCACCAGCACCAGTCGCATGAAAAACAAGACAATCTAGCTGATCATTTAACTTATGTGTTATTTGAGTGATGCACGGAGTTGTTACGCCAAACATAGTTAAACCAATTGCTAGTTTATCGTGCTTATTCTGCGTAATTATGGGACTTTGAAAATAAACTGCGCCAGCCATTTGATGCGCAGCATTAGTGAGAATTTTTTTAGAAATACGATTAATGCCTGCAATATCGGTAACGGAATAGAGCATATTAATATCACTAGCACCGATGTAGGGTGATATATCACCGCTTGCCATGGTTGATATTATTAATTTAGGCATGCCTATTGGTAAAGATTGAAATCCTTGCGCGATAATCGCTGTTCCACCTGATCCACCCAGACCAATTATGGCAGCAATATCATCCAAAGAATTAAGGTAATATTCAAAGGCAATGCTCATTTGCGTAATTGCCATACCTCGGTCTCCACAAAATACCGCTAATTCACCTTGAGGATGATATTTTGCAATAGTTTGGTTGGAAATATCCGCAGCGCTTGATATGCCCTTTATATTAATGTTATTTGTTTGTGTTGATACATCAACAGTTTTTGCTTTGAGTCCAGTTTTTAAGATCAAGTCTTTAATAAACTCAGTCTCATCAGCCTTTGTATCGAAAGTTGAGACAATATATATGGATTTATTTGTATTCATAACAAACTCCTTTGGAATATAGCAACGAGAGTTTCTTATAGCACAATCAGTGAAATAACTTTAACTAGATAATTTGTTGTTTTTCACAATAATGACTTAAGTCATATTTAATATGCTCTACACGCGCTCGCATCTTAATAATAATCTTTATCTAATGTACTTGTATGATTATATTATTATTACATTAATATTAAAGAAGTATAGCCTCTGCACTCTCCAAAAGAGAGGGAGTTATTTAGTCATATCCTACAAGGGCTTCTATATTTTAGAGTTATAAAAATTTTGCTTAGCAAATCAGCACTAAATAACATCGTGTCTGCTGGAAAGGCACAAATAGATGTGCTCGTGGATATATCCTACACAATAAACAAATAAACTTGATAAGCAATCCAGCCTAGGAATGCGCCTGCTGGCAAATCCATTAGATAATGCTGTTTGGTAAATGCGCATGAAAGTGCAATAAGCAGAGGGAATAAAAACACGAAAGGACCTAATGCACTAAATGCAAACAAGGCGGAAAGCATCGCAACTGAGACGTGCATACTTGGAAAGCAATTGGAAGCTCCATCAAATTTTTGCACAAAACGTAAAAAGCGTTCAGATAAGCTTCGTCCTGTATTAATCTCGCGCCAGTGTGCTGGCGTGCGCACAGGAAATAGCATAAAAAAGATCATTTGCATGAGTAATAAAATAACGTAGGTAAAAGCCATTAGTGAGAAGTGGCGTGCATCAATCACCAACCAATTAACATATAAAATAGCTGGATAGTATAAAAAACTATACAGCCATGCCCAGCTTGGTAAAAATGGAATTTTCTCATCAATCCAAAAGTTAAATTCTCGGACTTTAGCAAGAGGATTACGTTGGGTGAAAAAGTAAAATTGATAAACGCCGACAATTAAAATGCCGCTTAAAATTATATTGATAACGTAATCAAATGGTTTCATAAAAACACCTTTTAGTTAATTGGCTCACGAAGCGATATAATACACTGTTTAATTAAAAAAAGCTTAGTTTAAAAAAAATATAATAAGTTGTGATTATAATCAAAAAAATAAGTATTTTTAAAATTTATTACTTTAGGGGACTTCTATAAATTAGATTTTGCAAGGCTTGCGATATTATTAAAAGCGCAGTTTACTGAGGTAAATCAGCATTTTCATAATATCGCGTAACGCAGAAAAAACAATTTATAGATGTGCCCTTTAATTTTTAAGCACTCTCAGGTGGATCAACCTCGATATGAAAGCGCAAGTCTTGTTTTTTAAGAGATCCGAGGATTTGGTCTAAATTTGCTAAGCTTATATTGAGGATATTCCTATCGTGGGATTGAACTAAAATATAAGCCCGAAAATAGCCTTTGCGCCTTGACATATAGCATGATAGCGGCGGCGATATTTTAAGGAGCGCGGCTAACTTATCATACTGTTGTTCAAACTCATCTAATCCATTTTGGAGAAATTTATTAGCGCGTTCAAGCACTTTAGAATCTGCGAAAATCTGCGCCTGATAGCTAAATGGGGGCAACTTAAACAGTGCCCTCTTTTCAAGCAAGCTTAGCGCATATTCATGATAGCCAATTTTGGGTAAATCTTGAAAAATAGCATGTTCAGGATGATACGTCTGGATCAAAACTTGCGCAGGTTTTTGGGCCCGCCCTCCCCGTCCTGAAACTTGGGTTAAGAGCTGAGCTAATTGCTCCTCTCCTCTAAAATCATGAGAAAACAATAAATTATCCGTATCAATTACCGCAACTAGCGTAACCTCCGCAAAATCATGCCCTTTGGCTATCATTTGCGTCCCGAGGATAATTCTAGTTTGCAAGCTATTAATTAAATCTAAAGCATTTTCTAAATCTTGTTTCTTACTAATGGTATCGCGATCAATGCGCACGATTTTCTCATCAGGGAAAATATCTTGTAAAGCATTTTCTATTCTTTGCGTACCGTATCCTAAAGCAATTAGGCTATCTTTTTGACAATTAGGGCAAAATTCTGGCTTAGGCGCACTATACGCACAATGATGACAGCTAAGTCTATTATAATGCAAAGTTAAATGAGCATCACACGCGGGGCAATCTGCCATCCATTTACAGTTTTGGCAAAATAAAACAGGTGCAAAACCACGTCGATTTAAAAATAAAATCACTTGTTCATTTTTATCTAACCGCGCCTTAATCGCTTCGATTAAAACCTCAGTAAGACCATTAACTTGAGGATGCAAAATGCAATCAATAATCTGCCATTTTGGCATAGTTCCAAGAACGCGCTGCTTTAAAAATAAAGCTTGATAACGCCCATTTAAGCTGTTTTGCAAAGAATCAAGCGCAGGCGTTGCCGAGCCTAATAAAATAGGGATATTTAAATGTTTAGCGTAAACAATAGCGGCATCTCGCGCACTATAGCGCACGCCATCGCGAGATCGATACGAGGCATCGTGTTCTTCATCAATTATAATCATGCCTAAATTAGGCATGGGCGTAAATAAAGCGGTGCGTGTTCCAATAACTAAATGGATTTGATTTAAAGTAGCTTTTAGCCAAGCTTCAAATCGTGCTAGATTGGATAATTGAGAATGAATGCCTAAAACATTAATCTGCAATTGATTTTGAATCCGCGCTAAAAACTGGGGGGTTAAGCCAATTTCAGGTACTAAAATTAAAACCTGCTGCCCTTTGTTTAAAAAATGCTTGGCAAGCTCAAGATACACTTCTGTTTTGCCCGATCCCGTAACGCCTTCAAGCAGGCTAACCTTAAATTCATCTGCTTGATTAATCACAGCATTAACCACATCTTGCTGCGCATTTGTTAAAAGAGGATTAGGTTTTAGAGCGTAATAATATTTAGGCAAGACCGTTGGGTTTTGAGTTTGCGTAGTGATCCAATTTTGCTCTAAAAAATATTTTAATTGAGGTCTAACCTTAAAACTAAGTGCAGATAATTCATGCTCAAAGAGCTCTTTATTAAAAAGTTCTTTCTCAAATGTTTCTTTCTCAAATTCTTTATCCACAAAAGACTCTGGGTTTTGATCTTTTTTGAAAAGCTGTGCAAAAGCAAGCCTATTTTTAGCATTTGCCGCTATCTGTGGCAGCATCTCGCGCCCAAGTGCGCTAATCTTATATGATCGTGTTTGTGGTATAGAATTTTTAGTTGATGAGGCTGAAAAAATGCGTAACGGCGGCGGCAGCATAAGCCATAAAACATAACCAATTGGAGCGTGATAATAGCTACTCATCCAGTTTGCAAGTTTTAATAAATTGGCGTTTAAAATAGGAAGTTCATCCAAACAAGCAAGCGGTGTTTTAAGCTTTTTTATATTAATCTGCGTACTTGTTGCTATCGATAATAAAACACCGATACATTTTTGATGCCCAAAAGGTAAGAGAAAGCGTGTGCCAATTTTTAAGCTCAAATTCTCTTGCGTACTTAGATTTGGGGCTAAGTAATCAAAAGATCGCTTTAATGGGGTGAATACCGCAAATCTAAGAATAAGCAAAGAAAATCCTAATTAATGAAATTGTAACTACTCAGCAATTAAAGAAGCCATCCATCTCAACCTCACCGTCACAGAGGAGGAGCTGTAAAAGCCACTGCGAAGGGGATTTAGGGGGGATTCAATTCAATGAAAAAGGAGATATCATTTAGACTATCTCCTTTAGTGATAAATAATTAATGATAAATAATTTACAAAAAACAATATAAAGTAAATTACGCTAATTAAATAGAAATCTTAACACTGTCACGCATACTTACATCTTGAATTTCAAGCAATTTAGCTTCTGTAAAGCTGAAAATACCAGCAATAAGATTATTTGGGAACATCTCACGGTTATTATTATAAAACATAACCTCGTCATTAAAAGCCTGACGCGCAAAGCCAACTCTATTTTCAGTACTTGCGATCTCTTCGCTAAGTTGACGCATATTGGCATCGGCTTTTAGCTCAGGATAGGCTTCAACTGTTACCATTAAGCGAGATAACATCCCACTTAGTGCGCCTTCACTTTGTCCAAGAGCGGCAAGAGCACTCATGTCACCGCTATTCATGCCATCCATCGCCGCTTTTAAACCGCCAGCAGCTTGGTTACGTGCCATAATTACCGCTTCTAGGGTTTCACGTTCATGGCTTAAATATTTCTTAGCAACTTCAACAAGATTTGGAATAAGGTCATAACGGCGCGTTAGTTGCACGTCAATTTGGGCGAATGAATTCTTGTAAGCATTGCGTCCTGCAACTAAACGATTATAAATAGTTACAACAAATATTCCAGCAACAACCAATAAAACTATAAAAATAAGATAAGGGGTATAAGACATAATAATTACTCCAACATAAACTCGAAAAAGAGCTAATTATAACGTATAAATAAGAATCTATATATAAAATTGATAATTAGTTAGCTACATTTATCAGGCTTTATAGCTTTGTTTTTTTATTTCTTTAAGAGATATTTCTAGAATCTTAGAGATAAATATTACCCCACAAGATTAATCAAAAATAGCAACGGATTATTATGCTTGGAATAATTATAATAATCATGAAAATTTAGATTAAATTTAGGCTAAAATAGAACTTTAATTACCCTTATGGGGACTTATATTAATTAGATTTTTCAAGGCTTGCGATTTTATTAAAAACTCAGTTTACTTAGGTAAATGAGCATTTTAATAATATCGCGTAACGCAGAAAAAGCAATTAATAGATGTGCCCTTATCCTAATATTATACAAGGCTCATGATCTTCTATGCCAAATCAAGCTATCAAGAAATATACGCCTTTATTGCAAAAAGTAATTATTGCAAGTGCCGACTTTATTTCAATTTTCATATCTTTTTTGACGGCGATACTCGCGGTTAAATTATTTGTAGGGCCTGTTTTTGATTACATCCCCATAGATCAATTTGGTGCACGCTTTAGTATCCATTTTATTTTAGGCTTGGGTGCGGTTATGTGGTTTTGGTTACAACTTCGCCATTATAGCTATCGTAAAGCCTATTGGAATGAGCTTTATGAGATTTTACGCACGGTTGCTTTTTTGTCCTTGCTCGAACTTGCTTTTTTAGCACTTACTCGAGTCGAAACATCGCGCTATATCTGGCTATTTACATGGTCTGCGGCTCTTATCTTAATGCCTCTATTTAGATCTTTTGCAAAAAGACTTTTAAAATCAAGAAACATGTGGAATCGCGACACTTTCATTATTGGGGCAGGTACTAATGCTTTTGATGCGTATACGGCAATTACATCCGAGCCGCTCTTAGGCTTTAAAATAAATGGCTTTTTAGATGTTGCCGCAAACCCTTTGCACAATAATTTTTTTATCACTAATAATTTGCTTAAAAATAGCACCGCGCTTATTAGCAGTGGCGATTTAATTCTAAATTGGCACGATAAAAATAACTTCCAAGTTGTTATAGCGCTAGAACACCATGAAGCAGAGCTGCGTGACCACTGGTTACGCCTCTTAGCTAAAGCACAAATTCGCAATGTTTTTGTTATCCCAGACATGCGCGGCGTGCCTTTATATGG
>BHEQ01000030.1 GCA_003864535.1 Gammaproteobacteria bacterium | reverse complement strand
GGTAGATCTATCGCATGAGATTCTCTAATAGGACGATCATGCATGATGTCATCAATTTGCTCAGCGTTGATTGTTTCAATCTCAAGCAAAACCTCAACCATCTTATGCATTTTATCAAGCGCGCCTTTTAATACCTCTTCAGCGCGTAGATAATTAGTGTGAACTAATAATTGAACCTCTTCATCAATGATATGCGCGGTTACATCAGATACTGTTTTATGTTGAGTAACTGAACGCCCTAAAAAGACCTCGCCCTCACTCTCAGCATATGATAAAAACCCTAGTTTGTCTGAAAAGCCCCATTGGGTTACCGCAGCTTTGGCTAAACTTGTTACGGTTTGAATATCGCTTGATGCACCATTCGTAACTTTTTGCTTACCAAAAATAAGCTCCTCAGCAATACGCCCACCACAAATCATGGCTAATTTATTTTCAATCCATTCACGCTTATAACCCAAATGATCGCGTTCAGGTAGAGAAAAAGTCACGCCTAAAGCACGTCCGCGTGGGATAATCGTAACTTTATAAATTGGATCAGATTTCAAGATATAGCCGACAATAGCATGTCCAGCTTCATGATATGCGGTAAGTTTTCTATCTTCTAAAGTTAATACCATAGAACGTCGCTCTGCGCCCATCATGATTTTATCTTTCGCTTTTTCAAGGTCTTCCATACATACTTCAAGTTTACTTGTGCGTGCTGCAAATAAAGCTGCCTCATTCACCAAATTAGCAAGATCTGCACCTGAAAATCCAGGCGTACCCCGTGCAATATTAAAAGGAATTATATCGGCAGCTGCTGGAACTTTACGCAAATGCACATTTAAAATCTGTTCACGTCCTTTCACATCAGGCAAAGGTACAACCACTTGGCGATCAAATCGACCTGGGCGTAATAAAGCTGAATCTAGAACATCGGGGCGATTTGTTGCAGCAATGATAATCACACCTTCATTACCCTCAAAGCCATCCATTTCCACTAAAAGTTGATTTAAAGTTTGCTCACGCTCATCATGTCCACCACCAAGTCCTGCACCACGTTGGCGCCCAACCGCATCAATCTCATCAATAAAGATAATACATGGTGAGAATTTTTTAGCTTGCTCAAACATATCACGCACCCGCGATGCACCAACACCTACAAACATTTCCACAAAATCAGAACCTGAGATTGTAAAAAATGGCACCCGCGCCTCACCTGCAATTGCTTTAGCTAATAATGTTTTACCAGTTCCTGGCGCACCAACCATTAAAATACCGCGTGGAATTTTACCGCCTAAACGCTGGAATTTTGAAGGATCACGTAAGAATTCAACTAGTTCCGCCACCTCTTGCTTCGCCTCATCAGCTCCAGCAACATCTGCAAAAGTAACTTTTATTTGATCCTCAGAGAGCATTTTAGCTTTAGATTTACCAAATGACATCGGATTTTTACCACCGCCACCTTGCGCCGAACGCATGATAAAGATCCAAAAACCAACCAATAATAAAATAGGTAATAAGTTAAAAAATGCACTCAATAATAATGATTGCCCTTTCATTGACTTAGCTGTGATTTGAACATTTGCTTTACGCATTGCGTCAATTAAAGCACCATTACTAGTTTCAGGGTTGAGTGTATTAAAAACACTCCCATCACTTGTAGTTGCGCGGATATCGCCGCCTGTCATTTCAACTTGGCGAATAGTGCCATTGTCGACTTGATTTAGAAAGTCAGAATAAGCTACTTGGCTGCCGCTCTTGCCGCTAAAGCTTTGGAATATAATCATTAATCCAATAATGATTGCGCTCCAGATTAGGATGTTTTTAGTGGTATCTTTCAAGTTAAACCTCAATATAAATATGTTTTAAATATGAAAATGATAAATGTAATATATACTTCATGCTAATTTATAATGTGGTCAATCATCACAATTTCAATGCACATAGTATGAAAAAATATAATAAATAGCAAAATTGATTCAGTAAGAATATTAAAAACCCCCTCCAAACCTCCCCTTCGCAGGGAGAGCTTAAAAGTTCTCTTTAAAGCGAGGAGATCTAAAAGTCCCCCTGCGAAGGGGAATCTAGGGGAAGGGGATGTAATTAAGTTGCTATTTTTTAAAACCTTTAGCCAGCAAATAAATTTCAGGGCTGCGATCACGCGATGCTTTAGGTTTGCGGCTGACAACTTTGGCAAAATGAGGCTTAAGTTTTTTTAAAAATTCCTCAAAACCCTCACCTTGGAATACTTTCATTAAAAAATCACCACCAGGTTTTAAGTTTTGAATAGAAAACTCCAAGGCAAGATCAAGCAAATACATCATTCGCGGTTGATCGACTCCTTTAATGCCACTCGTATTTGGCGCCATATCACTAAAGACTAAATCTATCGGGCGTTTAGCTACAATTGCATCTAACTGAGCTAAAACCTCATCTTCTCTAAAATCACCAACAATAAAATCAACCCCAGCAATAGGATCCATCTCAAGGATATCTAGTGCGATAACCACGCCATTATGCCCAACTTTATGCATCGCATATTGTGACCAACCACCAGGAGCTGCACCTAAATCAACTATCGTCATATTAGGCTTTATAAGCTTATCTTTCTCATCAATCTCTTTGAGCTTGTAAACAGCACGACAACGCCAGCCCTCTCTTTGAGCCAATTTAACAAACTCATCACTAAAATGCTCTTTTAACCAGCGTCTTGAGCTCGTTGTTCTTTCTTTTCCCATATTATTTTTTTCCGTAAAATTTTAATTATTTTCTGTTATTAACTTTGGAGGGCTTATATAAATTAGATTTCTCAAGGCTTGCGATATTCTTAAAAGCGCAGTTTACCTAGGTAAATGAGCATTTTAATAATATCGCGTAACGTGGAAAAAGCAATTTATAAAAGTGCCATTTGGGATATTAACACCGTTGCCGTTGCTGCAATCCCCTCTTTGCGTCCAACAAATCCTAAGGATTCTGTTGTCGTTGCTTTAATATTTATTTGATCAAGCTCTATATTTAGATCCTGCGCAATATTCTTGCGCATCTCTAATTTATACGGGCTTAATGCAGGAGCTTGCGCCATTATGGTTAAATCAATATTACCAATATTCCAGCCTTTTTCTAAAATTTGGGCATATACTTTTTTTAAAAGAATACGGCTGTCAATATTTTTAAAAGCAGGATCAGTATCTGGAAATAACTCTCCAATATCACCTAAGCATAAACTTCCTAAAAGCGCATCTATGAGTGCATGAATCGCAACATCACCATCTGAATGGGCTAAAAAACTCTTATTAAAGGGTATTTTAACTCCACACAAAATCAAAAAATCACCTTCTTTAAATGCATGTACATCAAAACCTGAACCAATTTTGTATTTCATCTTAATTCTCACCTTTTAATCTTTCAATATCATCTAATCTATCCATATTTTCTAATCTTTATTATCTAATCTTTTTATATCATCAGGATAGGTTATTTTAAAATTTCTCGTATCTCCTAAAATAATTCTAGGCTGCAAACCAAGCGATTCAAGTGCTGATGACTCGTCTGTCACTTTAATATTTTGATCTTGACAATATGTTAATGCTTTTATTAAATCATTAAGCTTAAACATTTGCGGTGTTTGGGCTAAAAAAAGCTGCTCGCGCTCTAATGTTCGTATAATTCTCCCATTAACATCAACCATTTTTACCGTATCAACCACAGGCATGGCGAGAATTCCACCAACCTCATCATCTTTAAGCTCTGCACACATATTTATAATCATACTTTTAGTGATCTGAGGTCTTGCCGCATCATGAACTAAAACCCATGGATTAATATCTTTAGCAATGCTATTTTTGAGATAAACACAGGCATTTAATACTGATTGAGAGCGCGTCTCTCCACCTTCTTTAAGGCAAATTAAGTTCGCATGTTCCACAATATTATCTTGCCAAAAACAATCATCTGGCGCAATTACAACTATCCCTTTGGTAAATAAATCAACACTTAAAAATACATTTAGAACATGCACAAGCACACACTCATTGTGTGTAGTCTCATCTGGTATGCGCAAGTATTGCTTAGGAATAGCCATTCCCATACGCTGCCCACATCCTGCCGCTGGAATGATAAAACAAAATGTATCAGCGTTTGATTTGAGCATTTAAAGTGCGCCCATGAATGTGCTCACGATGTAAAGTATATAAGCTTGAGCCGATAATAATTATCATGCCGATCAACATATATATATCTGGAGTTTGCTTGAAAATCAACAAACCAAAGAGTAAGCCCCAAATCATTTGCGAATATTGCAAAGGTGCGATACTTGAAGCTTGCGTAATTGCAATTGCTTTAATAATAAAAAACTGGGCACTCGCAAGTAAAAATCCTGATCCAGCCATCATAAGCCACTGATTAAATGATGGAGTCTTATAATAAAAAGCAACCATGGGTAAACTAGTAATTAAATAACCGAGCATAACTGAAAATAGCATCGCAAGTGGATTCTCAAACCGTCCCCATTTGCGCATAATAAGCGTGGATGAAGCCCCCATGCACGCGGCACATAATGCAGCCAAATGAGCAATAGTTAGGGTATCAAACCCTGGGCGTACCATAATTAATACCCCAATAAAGCCTAATACAACCGCCGACCAACGATAAATTTTAACTATTTCTTTTAAAAATAAAACAGATAAAATAGTAACTAACATTGGCGTGCAAAATATAATTGCATAAACCTCCGTCATCGGCATTTGGCTAAAGCTATAATAGGCAAATAATGCGCCCAAACCCGCCACAAGTGCACGCGCGCTAAAGACCTTAAAAGATTTAATCTTTAATGAGCTTAATCCGCCGCGCGAGGGCAGTAATGCTAGAATAACGATCAATCCAAATAAGGTTTGAGTCGCAACAATCTGATAAATACTCAAAGATTCGATAGAATCTTTATTTGAAAGTATCTTAATTAAAGCATCTGAGCTTGAAAAAAATAGATACGCAAGTAATCCGAAAAAAATACCCGCGCCAGGGTGAGGCTTTAAGCTAACCATCGTAAACTCTTATAAATAGTAATGAAATTTAGAAGCGGTATTCTAACATTATCTTTAATATAGTGCCGCTTAATGCACACGCTCATTTGGTAAAATTAAGTGTCATAGATAAATTATGAGAAATAAGTGGGACAATAATGGGACTTCTATAAATTAGATTTTTCAAGCCCAATCAAGTCAAATAAAGATATACTAATCTCATTTTTTGTTAATAAGTTATAAGAAATTTAAAGGAAATATTATGATCAAGTATCTGTTTTATGTTTTTACATTAACCATAATAAGCTTGCCTGGTGTTTACGCTGATGAAAATAGTGCGATTTGTGATGATATGATCGGCACTTACAGCGTTATCCCTTTTTCTGAGCCTCAACACATAGCTGGAGGCTTAGCTGAGGCAGTTGAAAATGTACTAACACCTCTTCCTATAGGAGATCCAGTTTTTAAAGTTACGCAACTGGATGGTAAAGCTTTTCATGTCGGTTTAAGGACTAATGCAAGACACCCTATAAGTTTTGACTCAAAACCTATTAGAGTTGAGAGAGAAATTGGCGGTGACAGTCTCCTATTCCTTACTGATTTCTTAGATCCATCTGCTATTAGTTGTTTTTATTTGTTACTTGATAAAAGAAGATCTAATGATGATGAAAATAGTGAGGCTCCTCAAATAAGTAAAGTTGATCTAACAAAACTTGATACAGAGCAATTAGAATTTCTTTTAAATTACATGGCAAGGACATGGGGATCAGCCATGTTAGATGATGATGATTATCATGATCTTCTTAAAAAATTTAATCTTACCTCTAAAAAACGTATATTAGATATTAAAGAGCTGCAAACAGTTGAATATTTATTTACTTATCCTATTGTTATACAAGGTGTTATATCTTTTTTGATGATTATTCCTCTACAAAAAACAGAGTAAAAATAGCGTTTAGCAAAACAAATATTAGTGCTCAGTATAAAGTTTCAGAAGAGACTTATGCTGCTTATCAAAAATATTGGATAGAAATATATAACACTTGCTCCCAAATGCGAGTAATTCAGTTTTTAATCCGCTTAATTATTTGATTTAGCGCAAACTATCTTAAAGCTAACTCCTATAGCATATGTATATATATTTTATACTTACATCTAAAGGTTTTAGTCATGATTACAAGTAATCGACGCAATGTTTTAAAAGGAACGGCTCTCTTGCTTGCAGCAGCTAATATTCCTTTTCGTTATACCTATGCACAAGATATTGCCAGCTCCTCAAACTTTACGGCGGAAACTCTTAAAACAACGTGGAGCGCGTGTACGGTTAATTGTGGGAGTCGTTGCCCTTTGCGGATTCATACGAATAAAAATGATCAGATTGTCTATATTGAAACCGATAATACAGGTTTAGATAAATATGGCGAGCATCAAGTACGTGCCTGCTTACGTGGGCGTTCTATGCGTAAACGCATTTATGCAGCGGATCGCTTAAAATATCCACAAAAGCGCGTTGGCAAACGTGGTAGCGGTCAATTTAAGCGAATCACATGGGATGAGGCTTATACTGAAATTGCAAACTCATTAACTCGCTTGATTAAAGATTATGGGAATGAATCTATTTATTTAAATTACGGGACAGGTACATTAGGCGGGACAGTTACAAAATCATGGCCCCCATCTTCAACTTTGATTGCACGGCTTATGAATTGCTATGGCGGCTATTTAAATCATTATGGGAATTATAGTACCGCCCAAATTTCTATGGGTTTAAGTTATACCTATGGTGGCTGGGCTAGCGGCAATAGCCCTTCAGATATTGAAAATAGCAAACTTATTGTACTATTTGGAAATAATCCTGCTGAAACGCGCATGAGTGGTGGCGGTGTTACTTATTATCTGCAACAAGCACAGCTTAAATCTAATGCCAAATTAGTCATTATTGATCCACGTTATACCGATACCGCTTTAGGTAAGGAAGATCTTTGGCTACCGATAAGACCTGGGACTGATGCCGCTTTAGTTGCTGGCATGGCATATGTTTTAATTACGGAGAATCTGGTTGATCAAGATTTTTTAGATAAGTATTGCGTGGGTTATGATGAAACTACATTGCCAGAATTAGCACCAAAAAATGGACATTATAAAGCCTACATTTTAGGAGATGGGGATGATAAAACCGCGAAAACGCCAGAATGGGCGAGTAAAATAACAGGAATTGGAGCTGAGGCGATTATTAAGCTTGCCCGCGAAATAGGGAGCACTAAACCCTGTTTTATTGCTCAAGGTTGGGGGCCGCAGCGCACGCGTAATGGCGAATTAGTCTCTCGCGCAATCGCAATGCTTCCAATTTTAACGGGTAATGTTGGAATTTCTGGAGGTAATTCTGGAGCGCGAGAAGGCTCGTATGCAATACCTTTTGTGCGTTTTCCAACGCTTACAAATCCAATAAAAACCAGCATTTCCGTCTTTATGTGGACAGATGCAATTGCACGCGGCGCACAAATGACTGCCTTAAAAGATGGCGTGCGCGGTAAAGATAAACTTGATGTTCCGATTAAATTCATTTGGAACTACGCAGGTAATTGTTTAGTTAATCAACATGGTGATATTAATAAAACTAAAAAGATTTTAGCGGATGATAAAGACTGCGAGATGATAGTTGTGATTGATAATCACATGACCTCGTCGGCGCAATGGGCGGATATTATTTTGCCAGATTTAACCACTTCAGAGCAAATGGATTTTGCCTTAGATGCGAATGCGGGCAATATGGGCTATGTTATTTTTTGTGATCAAGCAATCAAGCCGCGTTTTGAGTGTAAATCAATCTATGAAATGTGTAGTGGTATCGCGGATAAACTAGGGATAAAAGAGGATTTTACGCAAAATCGTACTCAAGAGGAATGGCTGCGCCATATTTATGCACAATCACGCGCGAATGATCCTAGTTTGCCAACTTTTGAGGAATTTCGCGAGCAAGGAATCATCAAGCGTCTTGATCCAAATGGGCATCATGTTGCTTATAAAGATTTCAAAAAAGACCCTATTTTGAATCCATTAAAAACACCTTCAGGCAAGATTGAAATTTATTCAGAAGCACTTGCAAAAATTAAAGCAAGTTGGATTTTATCTGAAAAAGATGTAATTGACCCACTCCCAATTCATGCGGCAACGATTGATGGCTGGGATGATCCGATGCGAAGTAAATATCCTTTACAACTCATAGGCTTTCATTATAAAGCACGCACTCATTCAACTTATGGCAATATTGATGTGCTTAAAGCTGCGGCACGTCAAGAGGTTTGGATTAACCACGTTGATGCAGAACCTCGGCTGATTAAAGATGGTGATCTTGTCGAGATTAATAATGAGTATGGTAAAACGCAAGTACACGCCAAAGTCACGCCGCGTATTCTTCCAGGAGTTATCGCTTTAAGTGAAGGTGCTTGGTATCAACCTGATCTAAATGGCGTTGATAAGAATGGCTCATTTAACGTACTTGCAACTCAAGATACTTCCCCTCTTGCGAAAGGTAATCCCTGCCATACTAATTTAGCCCAGATCACAAAAGTTATTTAAGAGTCATCTAATTTAAGGCTACCTCAAAAGGCTCACTCAAAAGTATCACTCTATGCACTTTAAATAATTATCCTGCAAACTTTGAGTAATTATTAAAAAATAAACCAAGGAATATCTTATGCAACAATATGGTTTTTTTGTAGATACAGCTAAATGCACAGGTTGTAAAACTTGCCAATTAGCATGTAAAGATTATAAACAACTAGGGACCGATGTAAACTTTCGCCGCGTTTATGAATATGCGGGTGGAAATTGGAAAAATGACGATCCAGATAACTTAAACACAGGGCAATGGCAGCCTGATATTTTCGCATATTATTTATCTATAGCGTGCAATCACTGCTCTAAACCAGCTTGTACCGCTGTTTGCCCAACAGGTGCTATGCACAAGCGGAGTGATGGATTTGTGATAGTTGATGAGAGCATCTGTATAGGCTGTCGCAATTGTGAATCAGCCTGCCCATATGGTGCGCCCCAATATGATGAGCACAAGGGACATATGACTAAATGTGATGGTTGTTTTGAGCGTGTCAAGATAGGTGCGATGCCAATCTGTGTCGAATCTTGCCCATTACGCGCTCTTGACTTTGGTTTAATTGAAGATTTACGCGCTAAATACGGAACTAAAGCCGATATCGCGCCATTACCATCAAGCAAATATACTTTGCCAAATCTTGTGATTAAGTTAAATCCAAAAGCAAAACCAACAGGATTCAGATCAGGTTATTTAGCTAATCCAAGCGAGGTTTAAGATGATTAATATCAATACACATGATCTACCATTGGTTATTTATACATTATTGCAACAAATATCAATCGGTTGCTTTATTCTATTAGGGATATTTATCTTATTTAGTAAAGATAGAATGCTATCAACTACGATATCCAAGCGCTTTTTTTTCATTATCGCGTTAATGCTAATTGGCTTGATTGCTTCAACATTCCATTTAGGAACGCCGCTGCGAGGCATTAATGCTTTTAATAGATTAGGTAAAGCATGGCTGAGTAATGAGGTCTTTATCACAGGATTATTTATCGGATCAGCTGGAATTTTCTGGCTTATCGCTATGTTTTCATATTATTCATCTGGGTTAAGACGCTTATTTTTGATTTTAACCATGTTCTTAGGCTTAGCACTGCTTGGGTCTATGTCAATGTTATATATGATAGAAACCGTTCCAAGTTGGGATAGCTGGTATACACCTGCAAGCTTTATTTTAAGCTGTTTAATTGGCGGCTCTCTTTTTGGGCAATTAATGCTATTGCGCCTAAAAACACCTGCATATTTGCCTAATATATTGAATTTTATCGGAATAATAGCTTTATTTTTAAGTGTAATTACCTTTTTATTACAAGTTAATTTATGGCAAATTACAGAGAGCGCAATCACGAATGCCTTAATGCAAGTTAATGATTATAAAATGTATATCCACGTATATTTATCCATAAGCAGTATGATATTTATAGTTTGGCTTGGCATATATATGTGCGCCAGTAATAGTAATAGCAATAGTATAAAAATAAAACCAACAATGCTTTTTATCATCATTGTGTTGGTATTTACAGCTCAAGTTATTAGCCGCGCTTTATTTTATGCAGTCCATATGAGTGTTGGTTTGTAAGTTTTAAAAGCCCCTCCCAACCTCCCCTTCGCAGGGGATGAGCTGTAAAAGTCCCCCTGCGAAGGGGGGATTTAGGGGGGAAGCCTTAACTTAGAGAGGGGAATATTGACGCATGCTATCACGAATATAAAACTAAATTTTTATGTAATTGTTATCATTATGCTAATATTTTTATTATTTTAGGATATTGATCAATGCGTTTAGATCAGGCAAATAAATACCAAAGCTTAAATCCATATACAATCCCTCTTTATAAGCATGGCTTGATTGAGGCTTCGGCTGGGACGGGTAAAACATTCACGCTTACGCTTTTATATTTACGCCTTATTTTAGGCTTAAACGAGAGCGGTACACCTTTATCTATTACGCAAATATTAGTGGTTACTTTTACTAAAGCAGCTACAGCTGAGTTGCTTGATAGAATTCGTAAGCGCCTTATTGATATGCATGATTTACTCAATTATGATCTACTCAATGCAGAGAATAATTTAGCTCCAAATGATCCACAACATATAGATAAAACATTGCTCGAAATACGCGCCTTAATTGATGCGCGTAAACTAGATTATAAAGAATGTAGCTATCTACTTAGGAAAGCACTTGCCCATATTGAGCAGGCGAGTATTTTTACAATTCATAGTTTTTGCCAGCGTATTTTAACCCAACATGCTTTTTTAGCTAAAACACCTTTTGATTTAGAATTATCCACAAATTTAAATGATGTACTTGAAAGTGCGACAATTAATTTTTGGCGGCAGCAATGTTATTTTTTTGAAGGTACTTTGGCAAAACTTGCCCATGCCAACTATGGCTCGCCTAAAAAATTAATCCAAGATTATCAAGGATATTTAAATAAACCAAGTTTGTATATCGACCCTAAACTAATTTGCGCTAATCGAGATCAATTAACTGAGCAGGTTAAATTGCGTCAAGAATCTTGCCAACAATTAAAAATGCTCTGGAAAGAGCAACATGTGGTGTGCCAAGAGATTATTAATCAGCCCTGTTTAAACAAACAAAAATATAGGACTGAAAATATCCCAAAATTTTATACGCAGATGCAAGAATGGGCGGATGATATAGATGCATTAGAGTTACCTAAGTGTTTTGAAAAATATAGCGCAGCATATGTGCTAAGCGCGGTTAATAAAGGTAAAACCTGTGCCGATCTTCCTGAAATATTTAATATATTTGAAGCGGCTCTTTTAAATAATGCGGATG
The DNA here is from genome assembly GCA_003864535.1 of Gammaproteobacteria bacterium. GTDB lineage: Bacteria > Pseudomonadota > Gammaproteobacteria > Cardiobacteriales > Wohlfahrtiimonadaceae > BHEQ01. The sequence goes on along the minus strand of BHEQ01000030.1, from coordinate 1,994 downwards.
ATTTACTTGTATTGCGTTTAAAATATTTTGCAATAACTCAAATGGATAAATCTTTAAGCGAACTTAAACAAATTGAGCAAGTGCTTGGATTTGATGATTTATTAAACTTTTGTCATCGCGCTTTAGTTGGTGATAAAAAATCGCAAAATTTAGCCGCCTCTCCATTAGCACGCCAATTACAAGAACAGTATCCTGTTGCTTTAATTGATGAATTCCAAGATACAGATCAATTGCAATATGATATTTTTAGTACAATATATAAGCAAGATCATCAAGTTAATGAAGCTACTGAAACTACTGCTGAAAATATTGATGGGCAGCATATAAATAATCACCTCCATAAAAGTGGTTTATTAATGATAGGTGATCCCAAGCAGGCAATTTATGGATTTAGAGGTGCGGATATTTATGCATATATTCAAGCAAAACAAGATGTTGATCAAATTTATACCTTAAATTATAATTATCGCGGCTCAAGTAATATTTGTGAGGCGATTAATATTTTATTTACCCAAACAAGCTTACCTTTTTTACATCAAGATATTCCATATATAAAGATCGCTTATCCTGAGAGCTCTAAGCAAAAAGCACTAATTATTGATGGTATTTTGCAAAAATCATTAGTCTTTCATACTCTCGATGAAACCCTAACTTCCGCAAAAAAAGATGAAATGTTAGCGGCGAGTGCGGCCCAACATATTTATCAACTATTAGAAAAAGGGAAACTTAATCAAGCCTTTATAACAGATGAGCATGGACTTGGGCATGCTGTTGATGCGAGCTCTATCGTTATTTTGGTAAAAACAGGGACACAAGCAAAATTTATCCAAGCAGCTTTAAAAAAATATAATCTAAATTGCGCTTATTTATCAGAGAAAAACCCTGTTTTTAAACAGAAAGTTATCGATGATTTTTATATGATTTTAAATGCAATTTATCAAGCAAAATCTGTCGATCTGTTAAAAAAAGCATTAGCAACGCCTTTGTTTGGGATAGCAACAGCCGATCTGTGGGGGTTATTTAATGATGATCTTAGGCTTGAAGAGTATATGTTTAAGTTCATAGCCTTGGGCGAAATATGGGCGCGTTATGGCATATTAGCACTGACACATTCTTTACTTACTGATTTTCCAATTAAATTTAATTTATTAAATATGCAAAATGGGCAGCGTGATCTTGCAGATGTACTCCATGTTGCAGAGCTTCTTCAGGCTCAAGAGCGTATTTTGGCAAACGCAGACGAGCTTTTGGGTTGGTGTTACGCGCAAATTAAGAATGATGATAAGAAAAATAATGATGAGTTTCAATTGCGTTTAGAGCGCGATACTCAGGTTTTAGAAATCTATACATATCATAAATCCAAAGGATTAGAGTTTCCAATTGTATTTATTCCATTTGCTGTGAATTTTTTTATCTCAAACCATGCAAAATATGATAATTATGATATTGAGAAAAAACAGCGCGTGTTAGATTTAAATAACTCAAAAGAAGCAGCCTCTCAAACATGGCTCACAGAGGAGATGCGGCTGTTTTATGTGGCGATAACGCGCGGTGTTTATCAATGTCATTTAGGCGTGGCAAATACTAAAAAAAGTTCTGAAAAGAGTGCTCTGAGCGTTTTATTTGATCAAGTTAATTCCTCCCAACTAATAACAGATGTTAAGCAATTGGTGGTTAATTATCCAGAATTTATGACTCAAGTAGATGTTATTGATCAATCACTTAGCATAGATCCTCTTGTAAATACAAATTCTTTGCATGCATTATCTGCAAACTCATTTAAGCGTAAGCTTGATAAGAATTGGCAATTTACAAGTTATACGAATTTAAGCTGGCAAAGATCTTATTCTCAACCTTATTTTGAAAATTTATCTGTCACAGATTTATCTGCCAGTTTATCTGCTCCAGATTTAACTATTTTAAATTTATCTGTTCCAGATTCAACTCAAGCAGATGATGTTTTATCAAATAAAATAGAGCTCTCGCCATTTACC
>BHEQ01000029.1 GCA_003864535.1 Gammaproteobacteria bacterium | reverse complement strand
ACATAATATCTCTCTTTATGAATACTAAGGAAAATTCTAAAAATGATGTGATTTTATTAATGATGATTATATATTGTAAAAGCAATTGAAATAAATACAAAGCATTTGATATAAAAATCCCTCTCTTGTGGAGAGGCTGCTTTAACTGCTTGATTTAAGATTATCATTGATATCGTGTTGGCTGAAAAAGCACACATAAATGCGCTCTTTAAAATAGATTTTTGATTTTTTGCTTATTCTTTTTTAGTTGCCTATTTAATGCATGTTTTAAAGGCAGTGATATCCTTAAATAATATCATTGATCTTGTTTATCTTGAGAATGCTGAGTTTTTATGGTCTCTGGAACAGGCTCTTTAGGTAGATTGCTTAAGGCTGATTTAGTCCGCGCTATAATAAATCCCATACCTGTGAAACTATAGAGTAATAGGATCATCATTTCTAGTGATTTTGGTATCACTAAAAAATATAAAATGATTAATAATCCAAATCCTAATAATAAAATTGCTAGGGCGGTTTGTTTTAGACTCAAGAAAAGGTGGCGGATTTTATCAATCTGCGCTAATCTAGCAATCTTTTTATCTTGACAGTGATTTTTACTCATGACACAAATAAAGCTCTCCAAAGAACAACGCCAATACCTTAAAAGTCTTGCGCATCATTTAAAACCAGTTATTTTAATAGGCGATAAGGGTATCACAGATACAGTTATTACTGAATGTAAAAAATCAATCGCACATCACGAATTGATGAAAATTCGTATTTCAGGAGCAGATAGGGAAGCCCGTAACGCTGCAATTGTACAGCTTGAAGATAGTATCAATGCGACTGTTATCCAAAAAATTGGGCATGTCGTAACTTTTTTTAGACGCAATCATGCTGAGCCTAAAATTAGTTTTACGGGGATATAGTTAATTTTGTTAAAATTATAGATGTACTGATACGTTACCGCTTTAATCTCCCCATTTATCCATTAAGGTTTGGGGGATTTTAAGCTGATCTAAAATCCGCGCCACCATAAAATCAACAATATCTGCAACAGTTTGCGGTTTATGATAAAAACCAGGATTTGCAGGCATGATTAATGCGCCAGCTTGAGTAAGTTTAAGCATGTTTTCCAGATGAATTTGAGAAAAAGGCGTTTCCCGTACCACTAAAATTAAATCTTTACGCTCTTTTAAAGAGACATCTGCCGCGCGTTCAATTAGATTATCACTCATACCATGCGCAATACTTGCGAGTGTTCCAGTTGTACAGGGGCAGATTACCATTGCGCGTGAGATATTAGAACCTGAGGCAATCGGTGCGCCCCAATCTTGATCACTATAAATATTTATCAAGTTATCTGCATGATTCTTATCTAAGTTTAAAATATCACACAAACGCTCTTTTTGAAGTTCAGGTTTATTGGAAAGATTAATCCCCATTTCCATCTGTAAGACAACTAAAGCTGCTTTTGAAAATAATAAATTAATCGATACATTTGCTTGAATTAGACATTGAGTTAAACGCAAGCCATATTGCACGCCTGATGCACCAGTTAGCGCAATAGTTATCCGTTCAGAAGCGCGTATTTTAAAAGTCATAAGTTAAGCCTTGTATTATATTAATCATGTTATTAATCTTATTTGGAGGATTTGTTAAGCAATCCCAACAGAAGGATGCTGATCGAGAAAACAATACCAAAGATTGCAATAATGCCAACAATAGGAATACCCGCAGAGCGTGCGAGTGCAAACAAAGAAAGCATTAATATCATCATGATATTTTCACAAAAATTCTGGACGGCAATTGCACTTCCAACTCCTGCAAGCTCTTTCCCACGCATTTGGACAACAGCATTTAAAGGGACGATAAAAAAGCCACCACAAAAGCCTATACCTAATAAAAAAGCGATGCTGATCAACATATTATTTTGAAAGCCTAAGATTAAGACTAAAACTCCCATAATAAAACCTGCAATCAAACATTTTCTGGCATTTTCAAGAGTGATGATAAATCCAGCAAGTGCAGCCCCAAATACAACGCCAATTCCAACTAAACCATTTAACATGGATGGAATAGATAAATCAGAACTTTCTTGAATGCCTATTCCAGTCGCGTGTCCCAATAAAGCAATCGGCACCCATACGATAAGTAATAAGCGTAAAGTTGTCGCAGCTCCCCAAAATAAAGATGTGCCTATAATTCCAAAGCGGATATCTTTGTTTTTAAATAATACAGCAAAGGTTACAAAAAATTGCTTAAATAAAATTTTTGGACTAAATGTCTCAGCTTTTTTAGCACATTTTAATTTAGGAATAAATATATTGGAGATAACCGCTAAAATATAGATTACAAGCGTCATAATAATTGCGCCATAAATACTTTTATCTGCGATAAATCCACCGAGAAAAGAGCCTAATAAAATTGCAGCAATAGTTGATCCTTCAATAAAACCGTTGGCTTTAACTAAGAGCTTACTCTCAACAATCTCGCCTAAAATACCAAATTTAGCAGGAGAGTAAATTGCAGCACCAAGCCCGACAATGCTATAACACACAAAAGGGTTTAATCCAAAAAACACACCAAACACCCCTAAAAGTTTAAGTGCGTTACCACTCATCATGACTTGACCTTTAGGGAAATGATCCGCAATTGTGCCAACTATCGGAGCTAGGAGAATATAAGTGATGATAAAGCTTGCTTGTAATGCCGAATCACTCCAATTTGGATAAAGTGGCACATTGCTTGAATCAAAACTTGATTTTAAAATTTTAAGCAGTGCAAAAAGGAGCGTATTATCGGCAAGAGCTGAAAAAAACTGAGCTAATCCAATTGCATACATCGGTTTGTTTAATATGTTTTTTTGTAATGGCATGGTTTTTTGATTCATTATTAATCAACCTCAAGCGCGGCAAGGCGCGTTAATTCTACAAAATTAGGCTTACCTGAGCCTAATAATGGAATTTGTGCAAGATAGCGAATATCGCGCGGTACAGATAATTCAGTGACACCGCGCTCTTTGGCAATGCTGGCAATAGCTTTACGTTCTATTTTCAGGACATTACTGTAGATAACTATTGCCTCACCTTTGCTTTCATCTTTACGGATAGCGGCAACATGAAATCCTTCAGGGTAGGCTTCATTAAATAAGCTTTCAACTGTTTCAAGAGAAACCATTTCCCCCGCAATTTTAGCAAAGCGTTTGGAACGCCCTAAAATCGAGATAAATCCTGCACTATCCATGCTAACTATATCACCAGTATCATACCAATTAGCTAAGCCATCAACCGTTGGACACTCTAATATTCCAGGGTTTTCATAACGCAAGTAACCTTTCATAAGATTTGGACCACTTATAAGTAAGCGGTGTCCATCTTCAATACCTTCGATAGGGATTAATTTATATTTCATTCCAGGAATCATCAGACCGACAGAATTTTCTTTATAAGCCATTGGTGTATTAATTGCGATTACAGGCGCGCATTCTGTCGCTCCATAGCCTTCTAAAACTCTAATCCCAAATTTATTCATCCAAATGCTCCGCGTTATTTCAGATAATTTCTCAGCTCCAGCAACAACATAACGCACGCTTGCAAAATCATAAGGATTAGCATATTTAGCATAATTGGCAAGAAAGGTTGAGGTGCCATATAAAACAGTTGCTCTTTTGTCATAAACCACTTCAGGGATAACTCGATAATGCAGCGGAGATGGATAATAAAAAGTATAACCACCAGAGACTAAAGGTAATAATACTCCAGCAGTTAAGCCAAAAACATGGAACATTGGTAGAGTTAACATGAATCTATCTAAAGATGTAAAATCAGCAACCGTGCGGATTTGTTCGATATTTGAGGCTAGAGATGCGTGTGAATGGACAACACCTTTAGGTTTGCCTTCAGATCCTGAGGTAAATAATACAACTGCTTCGGCATTAACATCTAATTTAGGTAGATATTTATGTGGATTAAAACTTGCTTTTAAAATCCAAATTTTATCTTTTAAATTTAGTGTCTTACGTAAATCTTCTGCATAAATCCAGTTTTTATCAGGGAAAGCATCAACTAATGGTTGCAGTTTTCCCCTAAGGATAAATTCGCGACTAGTTAGAATGGTTTGTATTTCTGCCGCCACAAGCGCAGCGTCCATGCCTTCACGTCCCGCACTATAATTGAGCATAGCAGGAATACGCCCCGTTGCCGACAAGCCAAGCAGGGAGGCAACGCCGCCTATGCTATTCGGTAAAAATAGCCCAACACGCTCACCAATTTTTGTATGTTTGCTTAATAGGCAGCCTACGGCTAGAGATTTTTTGATAAGACCTGCATAAGTTTCAGGGATTTGATTGATATCTTCACTGCATAATTTACCACGCCCATAATAATTTTTCGCAGTAAGCACTGCATCAAATAATGATTCTGGCTCAAAGGCATCTAAGCGTGTTCGCATCATTATATTGCGCGTTTCTTGAGCTAAATATGCACGGCGTGCTTTTGCATTTAAGCCCTCTGGTGTAATCACAATTTGTGGAGCTAGCATTTTAAGTGTAATTTTAGGAAATAAACTGGTATCTATAAGATGGGTTACTCTTGAAAAAGGTGTTTTTTCAGCCCCAGATAAATAGATAGGGATTAGAGGAACACCAGCTTTATAGGCAACAAAAGCTGCTCCTTCATAAAACTTCATAAAACTGCCTGTAATAGTTATCCTTCCTTCAGGGAAAATAACCATAGAGCGTCCTTTAAGAACCTCTTTGATTAGAATTTTTACAGCCATAGGATGGCGTGAATCAATAGTTACATGATCAATATAGCGCAGGAAAAGACGAAAGTACCAACGCTGCGCTGTAAGTTTATCAACAACAAAAACAGGTCGTTGTGGTAAGAATAATCCAAGGAGCAAGCCATCTAAAAAAGATAAATGATTACAAATAATCACGCCATGGGTATCTTTTGCAGACTCATTAATATGAACCTCAACTTTGTAAAGAAATTTTATCAAGATGCGTAGGTATTTAATAAACATAGGATAGCCTTATGGAATTATAAAAAAATATATTAAGAAACTAGGTTTGGTATTTTAATGAACAGTGTTTTTTTGTCAAGTATTTTGTAATTAATAGCCCGCTTCTTTTTGATGGCGCAGTGCAAGGATGGTTGTAATATTATCTTTAGTTAGATATAAAGCGATATAGCCACTTTCACCAAAAGGAATAATAAGTTCCCTGTAATGCAAGTCTATATTATCAATAGGTTTGCCAATATTCGGGTGCAATAGCAATATGCGGAATGATTTTATAATGATAGCTGAGGCACGTTGAGCAAGAATAGGACTTTTTGCACTTAAAAAATTATGTACTCTTTTTAAGTCATATATTGCTGTATGAGTGAGTATTATTTGTGGCATAAAGGAGCAGCCTTCTCATTATCTGTACCCCATGTTTCAAGCCATGCAAAGACCTCATCAGAGCTTACATGTAGTCCAGTTGTTTGATATTCCTGCCAAGAATCTATTGCACTTTGATGAAATACCTCGTATTTTTCTTCGCGCTCAATATATTGGGAGATCGCCTCACGCATTATCCAATGTGGAGTGCGATTTTTTATATCCGCAAGACGGAGCATACGCTCTTTCATATCTATGTTAATTTTTACAGCCATTGGAGTGGTATTTAGCATAGCGATAGCCTTTTAAAATAGTATAAATAAGTATTACCTTATCATAATTTATAAAACAGATGAGAATAATGCAAAAAAGCAATTATACTTTATATTTATGCTGATCTATTTATAATGGTGTGCTAAATAATCATTACAAAACATAAGGAATAATGTGCGCGTACTTGGAATTGAAACATCTTGCGATGAAACTGGGATAGCTTTATATGATACCAATCAAGGTCTTATTGGGCATACACTTTACTCTCAGATAGATTTGCATGCAAAATATGGTGGGGTTGTGCCTGAGCTTGCCTCGCGTGATCACGTGCGCAAACTTCCTCTTTTGGTGCAAACATTGCTAGATGAGCATCATCTTGAGATTAAAGATATTGAAGGCGTAGCGTATACGCGCGGACCTGGATTAATCGGTGCTTTAATGGTTGGTGCGTGCTATGCCAAAGGCTTGGCGTATGGTTTGGGTATTCCTGTTTTGGGCGTGCATCACATGGAGGCGCATTTATTGGCAGTAATGCTTGAAGATACGCATCCAAGCTATCCTTTTTTAGCCTTATTAGTTTCAGGTGGGCATACTCAAATTATTCATGTTAAAGCCTTTGGCGAGTATCAATTACTTGGAGAATCTATTGATGATGCGGTTGGAGAGGCGTTTGATAAAACTGCAAAAATCATGGGCTTGCCATATCCAGGAGGTCCTTATTTAGCTGAGCTTGCGCTAACTGGGGATAAAAATCGCTTTAAATTCTCAAGACCAATGACAGATCGTAAGGATCATCAATTTAGCTTTAGTGGACTTAAAACCCAAGCGTTAACTACAATTAGAAATAATACAAGTGCTGATTATGCCGATATTGCCGCAAGTTTTCAGTGGGCAATAGTTGATACTTTACGAATTAAATGTGCGCGCGCATTGGCTGAGACTAATTGCAAGCAACTAGTGATTGCAGGCGGTGTTGGTGCAAATCAAGTTTTGCGCAAGACTTTTAAAGAGTATTTTCAAAAAGAAGATATTGAAGTATTTTATCCTCGCCCTGTTTTTTGTACAGATAATGGTGCAATGATCGCCTATATTGGACATGAGCGCCTAAATAAAGGACAGATTGATAAGACCGATACCAGCTTAGCTGCGCGTTGGGCTTTAGATACGCTTACTCCTTAATTAAATAATTTAGCAAATAATAAGGATAATCATCATGAAAGAAAAAGGAAAAGAGAAAGGAAACTTAATCCGTTTTGATTGGGCAATGAAGCGCTTGTTGCGTAATAAAGCCAATTATAAAATTCTTGAAGGCTTTTTAAGTGAATTATTGAAGCAAAACATAAAAATAAAGCATTTCCTTGAGAGTGAAAGCAATCCAAAGCATGTAAATGATAAGACCAATCGTGCGGATATTCTGGCTGAAAATTCTAAAGGTGAATTGATTTTAATTGAAGTCCAAAATAATCATGAAATAGATTATTTTCATCGGATGGTATTTGGGACAAGTAAGTTAGTTACTGATTATCTTGAAAAAGGTCAGGATTATAAGAATATCAAAAAAATATATGCGATTCATATTGTTTATTTTGATTTAGGACAAGGTGCTGATTTTATTTATTATGGAACTACAAATTTTGAGGGTATTTACAAACACGATCAATTAGTTTTATCCAAACGCCAAAAATTAAAATTTGGCTTAGAAACTCCAGCAGAAATATTTCCTGAATATTATGTTATTAAAGTTAATCAGTTTGATGATAATGCAAAAAACACACTCGATCAATGGGTATATTACTTAAAAAATAATATAGTTGAAGGCGATTTCAACGCACAAGGCTTAGATAATGTTCGGGAAAAGCTTAATATTGAGAAAATGCCATCAGAAAAACGCCAAAGATATTATGATTATTTGGAAGAATTAAGAAGTAATAAATCTCAAATATTTACGGCACAAGATGAAGGTTTTTCTGCTGGTGTGGAGCACGGTATGGAACAAGGTATGGAAAAAGGTATGGAAAAGGGTATGGAAAAGGGTATGGAAAAGGGTATTGCGCAAGGAATAGAACAAGGAATAGAACAAGGCATAGAACAAGGTATGGAAAAAGGAATAGCGCAGGGTCAACAGGAAGAAAAGATAGCAATAGCTAAAAGTCTTCTTTTAACAGGTATTGATATTAAAACAATCACTAAGGTAACTGGTTTATCAATTGATGAGATTTTAAAATTAAAGAAAAAGTAACTACGAGGGAAATATAATGCAGTGGCAAAAACTTTTAAATAATCAACGTTTGGGATTGAGGACTCAAAATACGCCTTTAAGTTATAGAAGTGCATTTCAGCAGGATTTTGATCGACTTGTTTTTTCAGCGGCGTTTCGACGTTTACAAGATAAAACACAAGTATTTCCGCTTGCTCAAAGTGATTATGTGCGCACTCGCTTAACTCATAGCCTAGAGGTTTCAAGCGTTGCGCGAAGTTTGGGGACTATGATAGGTGAGTATTTAGTCAAACAGCATGATCTACCTAATATCACGCCGCAAGATGTAGGTTCGATTATCGCTGCGAGTGCTCTGGCTCATGATATTGGTAATCCTCCTTTTGGGCATGCAGGTGAAGAGGCGATAAGTCGCTTTTTTAAGCAATCTGAGATTGGTAAGGCTGCGATTGCAGATTGCCCTTTAGAGCAAAAAGCTGATTTTTTAAATTTTGAAGGCAATGCACAAGGTTTTCGCTTACTTACCAAGTTGCAAAATTCTGATAATAATGGTGGATTGCAGCTAACTTTACCAACTATCGGCGGTCTTGTTAAATATCCACGTCCAAGCTTATGTTTTCCTAATAATCAAAAAAATAAAGATGCGCATATAGATACTCATATAGCCTTAAAAAAATTCAATTATTTTCAGGCAGAGAAGTCTTTATTTATAGAATTTGCAGAAAATAGTGGTTTAAAGAGATTTGATGGAATTAATGATGCTTGGCACCGGCATCCGCTGGCATTTTTATTAGAAGCTGCTGATGATATTTGTTATCGTTTGATTGATTGTGAAGATGCTTATCGTTTAGGTATTTTAAAAGCTGAAGATGTAATTGGCTATTTTAGCCAGATTATTGAATCAACACATATATTGCCTGAAAAAATAAAACGCTTAAGCCGTGAGAAAGATAAAATAGAATATTTACGTGCTTTTTCAATTGGTGTACTCATAGACCAAGTTATTAAATGTTTTATTCAACATGAAAAAGCAATTTTAAGAGGGGAGTGTCATCAAGAATTATTAGCATTAATCCCTGCGGTTAAGTTTCTTGATGAAATTAAAGCAATTGCTGCAAGCAAAATCTATAATTCTGCACCTGTTTTAGAGGTTGGAATTGCGGGATTTGAGGTGTTAAACAAACTATTAGAGGCATTTGTTGGCGCGTTAAGTGATGAGGCTTTAGGTAAAAGCCATACTAAAAGCCAGATGATAATGAATCTTTTGCCTGATCAATTTTTAGGAGAAGGACGCAAACCTGATGAAGATCCTTATATCCGTAATCTTAAAATAACTGATTTTTTATCAGGCATGACAGATACTTACGCGGTAAGAGTTTTCCAAAATATGTCAGGTAGATTTCTCAAAGGTTAAGCTTAATGGCGCATCTATTTATTCTTTTTATATAGCGGAGCATAATCTTTTGTAATTTTTTGTATATTTACGTTTATGAATATATGGGATTTAGCTTATTATTAATCAATACTGACTAAGTTAAAGATTCTAAGTATTAAATATATTTTATTACAAATTGACCTAATGCTTAAATTATAATAAAAATGTCTATTTGTGTGAAAAATGGCACTCAGATTAAAAATAAAGTACATGTTAGAATTGAGAGCACTAGGGCTTTAAATGAGCCTTTTTTATCGAATAAAAAAAGATATAGAAAAATATCTTAGCGAATTTTGCTATTTTTGCAATAAATCTCTGTAGATATTTTATTTTTAATGGCTGGAGTTTAAATCATGTTTACTAGAGTACAAAAAGGCTTCACTTTGATTGAATTAATGATCGTGGTTGCTATTATTGGTATCCTTGCCGCAATTGCAATTCCTCGTTATCAAGATTATATTATCAAAACACAAATGACGCGTGTAATGGGCGAAACAGGGTCTTTAAAAACATCTATTGAGCAGTGTATAACAGATGGTAGAACTATAATTGCTCCTATAACTGCGTCGGCTCAAAATAACTGTGATCCAGGTTCTACGCTATCAAGTCTTATTGATACAGATAATTTTAATCAAATGACAGGGATGTCTGTTGCTGGAGGCGGATTTGCAAATGTTTCCATCGCTGCAACCTCTACAGCTACATATTCAGCAATAATTAGAGCCAAATTTGGATCAAACGCACATACTCTCATCTCAAAATCGTATCCATCTGGTATTGAATGGCGACGTGATTTTGCTGGTGTCTGGATCTGCGTCATTGGTAAAATGGGAGTATTTAATGATCCGCTTGAAGCACTTGCACCACAGGTTGCGCGTTATGTGCCTAAAGGCTGTACCATACAACAATAGAGCCCCAAATAGTTACAAATTAAACGATTAGTTTAGAAAATATCTCAGGAAGAGCAGTGGGGCGCATGGTTTTACTATTTATACAAACAATTTCAACCTGAGCTTTTATCAATAACTGCTCGCCGCGCAAAATATTTTGGCTAAAATGTAAACGTACTTTACCGTGCTTGGAAACACTTGAGATAACAACTAATTCATCTAGCAAAACAGCAGGTTTTATATACTCAATATTTAAAGATCGAACGACAAGTATTTGTGATTGCTCTTGCGCCCAATCTTTTAAATTAAAACCTAAGCTCATCAGCCACTGAGTGCGAGCACGCTCCATATAGTTTAGATAATTAGCATGATAAACAACGCCGCCAGCATCAGTATCTTCATAATAAACACACACAGGGAATAAATACTGCCCAGCAGTTGCTATAAGTTTTTGAGTATGCATAAATTGATCCTTGCTAGTCCCCTTGTAAAGGGCAAGGTTGGGAGAGGTTACTTATTTAATTTTAAGAAGACAGCATATCTTATATTTATATCGCTCTAATATAAAAAACAGTGTTGAGCTTAAAATATACAGCATAATGCAGCTTATAAATAAATCTATCGGAAAGTGCATACCTAAACGGACGCGGCTAACTAACATTAACGCCGTCCATGTTCCGACTACGCTTAATACTATGCCATTGCGTCTATTTAGATTAGTGCTTAAAAATCCTACAAAAATCATAAGCCAGCTTGCGGCAAAAGCGGTATGTCCTGATGGAAATGAATAGCCTGTTTCGTGTTCCCAATGTTTTTTTAACCATTGTGGAGTATGCATATCTCCTTGATTTATACTTGCAACTATAACGCTACGCTCGCTACGTTTCTTTTTAAAAAATGAGTCTAGCTGCTCTTCTTGGGTGATTAGAGCATGTTGATAGGGACGTGCTTCTTTAAAACTTATCTTCAATACTTCTTTTAATATTTGCGAACCGCCTAAAATTAATAAAACTACCAGTAATAAGAGTTTCCAATTAATTTTAGGACAGCAATAAATTAAGACGCATAAGAAAAAAAATGAGCTTATCCCTGCAAAAATAGGGGCGGAGCTTGTCTGTGTAATAATATACAGAAAATAATCAAACGATGAATAGTCTTGGTTTAATTGCCAATGATATCCAGAAATCCAGATCAATACAGGTACGAGCAAAAGTGCTAGGCTTGCTAAAAACAGACTACGTTGTTGATTCATTATTTAACCCAATATTTAAGATAAAAGATAATTTAAAAGTTAATCTAAAAATTTCTTTAAAATATGCACGATTCCATCTTCAGCATTAGTTAAAGTATGTCTATTTTTAGGTATTTTATCCTTAAGCTCCTGCGGTGCATTTCCCATTAAATAGCCATGTCCGACAAAGTTTAGCATTTCATAATCATTCCATTGATCTCCAAAAGCCATGGTATTTGCCTTGTCAATTCCTAATTGATTGATAATAAATTCAACACCAAATGCTTTGCTCATTCCTTGAGGCAAAACCTCAATAAGTGTATCACTTGAATTAACAATAGTTACTTTTGGAAATTTACGTGCTAGCAGTAAGTTAATCTCATCAGATCTGGCTGGATCTGCGACAATTAATGCTTTAGTTGAGGAGCGTCCGATAAAGTCATTAAAATTAATAATATGAAAGTCAATATTAGTCATTTCTTTATAAAAAACAGCCTCTTGGGTTGCAGCTTCAACATAAAGTAAATCATCATGATATAAATTCAAATGTAATTTATGTTGTTTGGCAAAACCAATTAGCTCCTCTATCGTATCAGCAGGCACACTATTTTCAGAAATAATCTTATTATTTTTAAGATTAGTAATCATGCCACCATTGTAATTAACCATAAAATTCTCTATTTTCAAATCATTAGCTGATTTTACTGAAGAGCTATAATTACGTCCCGTACACACGACAACTTCTATTTTTTTGGCGCGTGCTTTATCGAGCATTTTAACTAATGTTGGTGAAACGCTATGATCTGGCAATAGAGCAGTGCCATCAAGATCTAAAAAAATTGCTTGGATTGAGTTCATAAACAAGACCTTTTAATTGGTTAAATAAAAATAGATTAATAAAAATTAATTAATAAAAATAGTATTATCAAGATGATATTCAAGTAGATACTTAAGTAGATATTTAAGTAAATTTTGGAATATTATTTTTTTGATCTTCTGATAATTGATTTTTATTTTGTGAATCTTCGTGTTGTATCTGAAGAACACGATGCGGATAAGGTAAATCATAACCATATTGCTCAATAACATTATAGATCTTTAAGAGAATCTGCGACTTGATCCCTGTCCTATCTGATTTACTAATATTCACAAAATAACTTAACCTATAGTTAATAGACGATTCTACAAAGGCATCAAGATGGCAAGTAGACTTTGGATTTTGCAAAACCCCTTCTTGATTCTTAAGAATATCACTAAATAAATCAATTATATGCTGCGGTGGTGCTTTATAACCTACGCCAATAAACACGACGGTGCGAATATTATCATTTTGATGCGTCCAGTTAACAAATGTTCCAGAAATTACGGAACTATTTGGGATAATTACATCCATATGATCAAAGGTACGCATGGTTATGGAGCGGATTCCAATGCGATCAACAACCCCTGTTTGATTAGCTATCTCAACAATATCTCCACTTCTTAGTGGGCGCTCTATCAATAATAAAATACCTGAAACTAAGTTATTAGCGATAGTTTGTAAGCCAAACCCAATCCCAACACCTAGTGCCCCTGCAAAAACGGTAAAAGTAGTTAAATTAAGCCCTATAAATTTTAAGGCTGTAACAAAGCCTATTGCAACAATAGAGTATTGTAAAAATACAGAAAGTGAGTGCCTAACTCCAGTATCTGAAACTCTTGCAAATATCCAGCGAAAAGCCACCGCTCTTAACCATTTAGCAAAGGAGAATGACCCAACAACTAAAAATAAGGCGATTACAATATATTTGATGCTCAAAGAGGCATCACCAATGCTAATAAGTGGGCTATTAAAAGTACTTACGACCATTGTCGCTAGTGCAGAATCTTTTTTAACACCAATTAAAAGAGGAAAGCTCAGCCACATATAAAAAAACAAGAGTATTTTAAGAAGTTTATAAATAGGATTAATAATGTCTTGCGCCCAGAGCATTCCCATTTTTGTGTTCAGCATAACCCATTCTTTTATAAAGAAAATAACATCCTTTAACAGGCCTAATAATATCTGCCAAATAATAACTATTGCAATAAAAATACCTGCGTATAATACCAAAAACACACTTAGATTGATAAAACCTATAAAGCCTAAAATTGCGGCAAATATAATAGAAAATCTTAATATATTATTAATAATCCATATTGC
>BHEQ01000028.1 GCA_003864535.1 Gammaproteobacteria bacterium | reverse complement strand
AATTAAGGAAGATCCTATAAATCACATTGAAACTATTCCGATAGCACCAGCAATTACTAAAATCTGGATTGGTCCAAAGTGTGATTCTTCTTCCTTTTCCATCGTTCAAGAACTTGTGGCACGTAATAAATTAGATCTGGAAATTGAACAATCTAAATTGCCAATTAGTGGTGTTTAAGGAGTGTAGCTAAGACTTTAGGTTTCATTATAAAAATTATCGCGTGCATGTTTGGCGCGTCTGAAGACTTCAAAAATAGTTTGCTTATCTTTATTGTGTAATGCATTTTCAAGGAGGGATAATTTTTTTTGATATTGATGCAAGACTTCAAGTAAAGACTCTTGATTTTGAATGCAAATATCAGCCCACATATTAGGATCAGAGGTCGATATCCGCGTAAAATCACGAAAGCCACCTGCTGCAAATCTAAATATTTCAGCTCTATCATCTAAGTTTGCTAAAGTATCCACGGTGCTAAAAGCAAGTAAATGGGGCAGATGTGAGGTTGCCGCTAGAACTTGATCATGATGTTTAATCCCCATCTCTTCAGTCAAAGCACCTGCTGCTTGCCACATTGAGTGTATCATCGTCACCGCTTCATGATTATTTTCAATATGCGGGGTAATTAAGACGCGGCGCTGATCAAATAAACTGGCAAATGAGTTTTCAACTCCATGTTTTTCCGTGCCTGCAATTGGATGCGCGGGTACAAACCGCTGCGGCAAAAAACCTAGTGCAGCTTGAACTGCTGCAACAACCGAGCCTTTAGTTGAGCCTACATCACTAATTACCGCCTTATCTTTTAAATGTGGATAGATTATTTTGATGATTGCGCCCATTTCTGTAATTGGCGTTGCTAAAATTATAATATCCGCATTTGTAACCGCTTTAATAAGATCTGTTTCAATTTGATCAACAACTTGCATTGCTAAAGCACTCGCCAAAGCGGACTCATTTTGATCATAAGCGATAATATGCCCAACCGCATTTGCTCTTTTTAGAGCTTGAGCTAGGCTACCGCCAATTAAGCCAACACCAAGAATGGATAAAGTTTGAGTGAAAAATGGTTTAGATAGCTCTAGTTTCATGATCTTATACGCAAATTATTAATGCTAAATTGTAACAGAAAATCAAGCGTTAACGCAAATACGCATCCACGCGCAACGCACATTCACGCCCTTCTCTAATTGCCCAAACCACTAGAGATTGCCCACGACGCATATCACCTGCACTAAACACTTTCGGGTTAGAACTTTGATAATGTTGCGCTTCAATATTACCGCGCTCATCTTGTTTTAGCGCAAATGCGGCTAAAATATCTGGAGTTGGGGCGACAAAGCCTAAGGCAAGAAAAACTAAATCAGCTTTGATCTCAAACTCAGATCCTGCAAGTTCGCACATTTTTCCATCAATCCACTCGACACGCGCAGCAATTACTTTTTCAAGAACGCCTTTTTTATTGCCTTCAAAACGCTTGGTGATAATGCTCCAATCACGCTCACAACCCTCTTCATGCGATGATGAGCTGCGTAATTTTAGCGGCCAATACGGCCAGGCTTGGCGTGCCTCCTCTGGTGGGCAAGGCATTAATTCAATTTGCACAACTTGCACCGCACCTTGCCTATTGGAAGTGCCGACGCAATCAGAGCCTGTATCGCCACCGCCAATCACTAAAACATGCTTAGCTTTAGCGTTAATTGATGCTTTTATTTTATCACCTGCATTGATTTTATTTTGCTGCGGCAAAAAATCCATCGCTAAATAAACCCCTTTTAAATCGCGCCCAGCAATTGGCAAATCTCGCGCCAGCTCAGCTCCTCCTGCTAAAATAATCGCCTCAAAATCAGCATCTAATTGCTTAGGCGAGATTATTTTTAAAGCTGTATTATTTGCTGTTTTTTTAGGAAACTCATCCCCAATAAATGTTGATACTTGGAAGATAACACCCTCTGCTTGCATTTGGGTTATGCGCTTATCGATATGATATTTTTCAAGCTTAAAATCAGGAATGCCATAGCGTAATAAGCCGCCAATGCGATCATTCTTCTCAAACACTGTAACGCTATGCCCCATCCGCGCTAATTGCTGCGCGGTGGCAAGCCCAGCAGGTCCTGATCCAACTACCGCAATTTTTTTATTTGTTTTATATTTAGCAATTTTTGGGATAACCCAATTATTTATAAAACCTTGCTCAATAATAAAATTCTCAATTGATTTAATCCCAACCGCTTCCGCATTAATTCCAAGAGTACACGCAGCTTCACACGGTGCGGGACAAATTCTGCCTGTAAATTCAGGGAAATTATTTGTTGAATGCAATACTTCTAACGCTTGTTTATAATCAGCTTGATAAACTAAATTATTCCAATCAGGAATAAGATTATTCACAGGACAACCAACGCTCTTAGGCGCACCAGCACCACTCAGTGCTCCATTATGACAAAATGGAATGCCACAATCCATGCAGCGGCTACTTTGAAGATGCGCTTGCTCTAAACTTAGAATGCTTGCAAATTCACAATGATGCTTAAGCCGCTCAGCTGCTGCGGTATAATCTAGTTTGATCAGATTTTGGTCTAGAAATCCACGGATTTTGCTCATACTAACATCTCCTTATCTACATGTTTTTTAACATTTTTCTCTACATGATTATCCAGATGCTTGTCTGTGTGTTTATTTTTTATATTTTCCAGCACCCTTTTATATTCTAAAGGAAATACCTTAACAAACTGACTGCGGGCTAATGCCCAATTATCAAGTAATGACCGTGCAATCGTGCTACCTGTATATTGGAAATGGCGCTCGATTAACTGGCGCAACGTATCATCGTCATTATATTTATCATCACTTAAAACAGGCTCTAAACTCACCATTGTGGGATTACAATTTATTTCAAAGTCACCGTGTGGATTATAAACATAAGCAATCCCACCCGACATTCCAGCCGCAAAATTACGCCCAGTTGCGCCTAAAACCACAACAATTCCCCCCGTCATATACTCACAGCAATGATCACCAACGCCCTCAACCACGGCGGTTGCCCCTGAGTTTCTTACCGCAAACCGCTCGCCTGCAACCCCTTTAAAAAAGGCCGCGCCTGCAATTGCTCCATATAACACGGTATTACCTACGATAATATTTTGTTCAGAATTACCTCTAAACTGAGGATTTGGTCTTACGATAACTATCCCTCCAGATAAGCCTTTACCAACATAATCATTACCTTCTCCAACCAAATCAATAGTTATTCCTTTGGCTAAAAATGCAGCGACAGATTGCCCAGCTGTTCCGTTAAGCTGAATATGAATATTATCATCAGGCAAGCCTTCATGCCCATAACGCCTGACTAATTCACCAGATAACATCGCCCCTACACTCCGATTTAAGTTTTTAATTTCCGTAATAAATGAGACTTTTTCAGTGGGATTTTCTAAGCTTACCCGCGCTTGTGCAATTAATTTATGATCTAAAGCTTTATCGAGCCCATGATCTTGAGTTTGAGTATGAAAATGATCTGTCCCTAAATATTGATGAGTTTTATCTTGATATAAAATCTTACTAAAATCAAGATATTGTGCCTTCCAATGGGTGATTGCAGTTTGCTGATTTAATAAATCACTGCGCCCAATTAAATCATCAAATTTAGCAATACCTAATTGTGCCATAATTTGGCGCGCCTCTTCTGCTACAAAAAACAGAAAGTTAATCAAATATTCAGGTTTACCGCTAAATTTAGCTCTTAAAATAGGATCTTGAGTGGCAACGCCAACAGGGCAAGTATTTAAATGACATTTACGCATCATAATACAGCCTTGCGTGACTAATGGCGCGGTTGCAAATCCAAATTCATCTGCACCAAGTAACGCTCCTATTACAACATCGCGCCCTGTTTTTAATTGTCCATCTACTTGTAAACGAATCCGACTTCTTAAGCCATTTAAAACTAAAGTCTGTTGAGTTTCTGCTAAACCTAACTCCCAAGAAGAGCCTGCGTGCTTGATTGATGCTAAAGGTGATGCTCCCGTGCCGCCATCAGAACCTGCTATGACAATATGATCAGCCTTAGCTTTCGCAACTCCTGCTGCAATCGTGCCCACACCTGTTTCAGATACTAATTTAACTGAAATACTTGCGCGTGGATTAACATTTTTAAGATCATGAATTAATTGTGATAAATCTTCAATTGAATAAATATCATGATGTGGCGGCGGCGAAATCAAACCAACTCCTGGCACGCTATAACGCAAACGCCCAATATATTCGCTAACCTTGCCACCCGGTAATTGTCCGCCTTCACCTGGTTTCGCGCCCTGCGCCATTTTAATTTGAATTTGATCAGCTGAACTTAAATATTCCGCACTCACCCCAAAGCGTCCTGATGCTACTTGCTTTATTTTAGAGCGCAAAGAATCACCTGCACGCAAAGGTAAATCTACTTTTATTTGATCTGACCCTAATATAGAGCTTAAGCTTTCATTCTCTCCAATAGCGACTCCATGCATCTCATTTTTATAGCGTTTTGAGTCCTCACCACCTTCACCTGTATTGGATTTTCCACCAATGCGATTCATGGCAATAGCAAGGGTTGCATGAGCTTCAGTTGAGATTGAACCTAGGGACATCGCCCCGGTTACAAAGCGTTTTACAATCTCCGCTGCAGCTTCCACATCCGCAACTGGAATAATATTTTTGGGGACGATTTTAAATTCAAATAAGCCACGTATCGTCATATTCTTTTGGGCTTGATTATTGATTAATTCTGCATATTCTTTATAGGTATTAAAATGATTAGAACGCGTTGCATGTTGTAATTTAGCGATTGTTTCAGGTGTCCACATGTGATTTTCACCTTGGGCTCTAAACGCATATTCGCCCCCAATATCTAATGCATTTTCTAAAAGTGGATCATTACCAAAAGCTTCATTATGCAGGCGTAAAGCCTCTTCTGCGACTTCAAATATCCCAATGCCGCCAATATTTGAGCTGGTACCTTTAAAATATTTATCTATAAAGTCTTGGGCTAAACCGAGAGCTTCAAAAATTTGGGCACCACAATATGATCTATACGTTGAAATGCCCATTTTAGACATCACTTTCATGAGCCCTTTGCAGATTGCTTTTTGATAATTTTCTATAGCTTCTTGTGCAGATAATTTTGTAGATAAATCAACAATTGTCGCAAGCGCAAGAAAGGGATGAATCGCCTCAGCACCAAAACCTGCTAAAAGTGCAAAATGATGAGTTTCACGCGCTGACCCAGTCTCAACTACTAATCCAGCTTGAGTGCGCAACCCCTTTGAAACCAAATGCAGATGCACCGCAGATGTCGCTAATAATGCAGGAATTGCCAGTTGATCTTTATCCATATCTTTATCGGTTAAAATCAAAATATTATGCCCAGATTTAACCGCATCAACCGCATACGCGCAAATTGAGGCAAGACCTGCCTCAATCCCTGCCTTTCCCCAAATTACAGGATAGCAAATACTTAGCTCAAACGGCTTGAATTTGCCGCTAGTACAATTACTTATATTGCGCAATTTAGCGATATCTTCAGCACTTAAAATTGGTTGGGATACCTCTAAACGCATCGGTGGATTGACATTATTTGTATCTAATAAATTAGGTTTAGGTCCAATAAAAGAGAGCAAAGACATTACCATAGCTTCTCGAATTGGATCGATGGGTGGATTAGTTACTTGAGCAAACAATTGCTTGAAATAATTATAAAAAACTTTGTTTTTATTTGACATAACCGCCAAGGGTGAGTCATTCCCCATCGAACCTATAGCCTCTTCACCTGTGGTTGCAATTGGCTGTAAAATAAACTTAATATCCTCTTGAGTATAGCCAAATGCTTGTTGCTGATTTAATAAGCTGACTGTGTCCCTTGTTTTATGCTTATCTGAACTTATATCTGAACTTGTATCTGAATTTACGGCAAGATTAGCTAATTTAATCCGCACTGATTTAGTCCATTGCCGATAAGGCTTTGCATTCGCATAATTATTTTTAATATCACTATCATCAATGATCTTGCCAGCTTCTAAATCAATTAATAAAATTTTACCTGGTTGCAAGCGCCATTTTTTAATTATTTTAGACTCAGCAATTGGCAAAACTCCAGATTCAGAGGCAAGTACAACCAAATCATCATCAGTAACAATATAACGCGCAGGGCGCAGTCCATTGCGATCAAGCATTCCGCCAATTTGGCGACCATCCGTAAATACAACCGCAGATGGTCCATCCCAAGGCTCCATCATTGCGGCGTGATATTCATAAAAAGCGCGTCGATTATTTTCCATATTGGCGTGATTCTCCCACGCTTCAGGAATCATCATCATCATCGCTTGGGCTAATGGATAACCTGCCATTAGCAGAAGTTCGAGCACATTATCAAAACAAGCAGTATCTGATTGTCCTTCATAAATTAATGGAAATAACTTTTTAAGATCATCACCCAAAACCGAAGATTGCATCACTCCTTCACGTGCACGCATCCAGTTGAAATTACCTTTTACTGTATTGATCTCACCATTATGTGCGATTAAACGATATGGATGTGCTAGCGGCCATTCTGGAAAAGTATTCGTGGAAAAACGTTGATGCACCATCGCAAGTGCTGAAAGACAACGTGTATCTTGCAAATCTAAATAATATGTCCCAACTTGATCTGCTAATAATAAACCTTTATAAACAATAGTTCGCGCCGACATTGACGGTACAAAAAACTCTTTACCATGCAGCAAATTTAATGCTTGGATAGCATGCCCTGATGATTTACGGATTACATATAATTTACGCTCCAAAGCATCGGTGACGATAACATCAGGCCCACGCCCGATAAAAATCTGACGAATAACAGGCTCTTTCGCACGTACTGTTGGCGACATCGGCATATCATGGGATACAGGTACATCGCGCCAACCCAGCAAAATCTGCCCTTCTGCGATAACCGCACGCTCCAATGCCTGCTCACAAGCTAAGCGTGAGGCACTTTCTTTGGGTAAAAAAACCATGCCCACGCCATATTCACCTTCTGGTGGCAAGATCACATGTTGCTGCGCCATCTCTTCGCGATAAAATTGATCAGGAATTTGGATTAATATGCCCGCGCCATCGCCCATTAGTTGATCCGCTCCAACCGCACCACGATGATCTAGATTTTTGAGGATTAATAATCCTTGTGTAATAATATCATGCCGTTTAATGCCTTTAATGTGTGCGATAAAACCGACACCACAGCCATCATGCTCATTTGTACTTTTATATAAACCTTGCTGCTGCATATTATTGTCCCTGTTTAATTTCTTTATTAATATATGCACAATAAAGCAGCTCTGTGTATATTTCAATATAAATAAATTAGGGACAGTGTTATTTATTTTATAATAATCATCATAACTATTTTAATTAGGGACAGAGTACTATATTCTTGGGCGACCGCGTTGTGCAGGTTGGACGCGGCGCTGCATTTGCCGCTCTAAGCTTTGCTTAAAATCAGCTGAGCCTAAAGTCCATGATTTATGAATAGCCAAGCTTAACGCTTTAATCTTATTCTCTTCAGAGATCAAACTAAATTGATTATAAGCCAGCTTGTAAGCGGCCTCGCGTGCAAACGGTGTATTGCCTAAATCCCAAAAAATATGATGCTCAGTAATAAGAGGATTTTGTCTGCAGCCAATATGATGATTATAGCTTGACCACAAATAATCCTCAGGCAAACTTGTAAGGCTCATACGCACTGGATTTGATTCAATATAAAGGCTGATTTGGATTAAATAATCCGCAGCTTCCACAACAATTGCTTTAAATCGCCCCGCCCATAATGCGCCAGAGCGTTTATATTTTTTATTAAAATACGGAACATAATAACGCCCAAGCCACTGCATCATCAAAGATAAGCTCTTTTCATGCTCAGGAGTTACGAGTAAATGATAGTGGCTCGGCATGAGTACAAAGGCATGAATCGCAACGTTAAATTGATCCGCAGCTTGCTTTAACCAATCTAAAAATATTGCATAATCAGCAGCATCTTTAAAGATAATCTGCTCATCATGCCCTTTTTGAATAACGTGATGAGTTTGGTTTGGCACTACTAATCTAGATAATCGTGCCATTGTCTGCCCTTTTAAGTATTTATTTTAAGTTTAAATTTTTGCTAATTTTTCCAGAACCAGCGCATTAATTACTTCAGGATTAGCCTTGCCGCCTGAGAGCTTCATAATTTGTCCTACAAAAAATCCTAATAATTTAGTATTGCCATTTATATATTGCTCAACTTGTTTCGGGTTAGCCGCAATAATTTCAGCAACCCAAACACTTAAAGCATTTATATCAGTTACTTGCTTTAATCCATTAGCTTCAATAATTTGATCTGGAGATAAGTCATTATTTATCCACATAATTTCAAAAACATCTTTAGCAATCTTGCCTGAAATTGTATCATCACAGATTCTAGTTATCAATGCAGATAGATTTATAGCACTAATAGGGCTGTTTTCTATATTTAAATTATTTTTATTTAAATACGCTTGCAGCTCCCCATTAATCCAGTTTGCACTAAGTTTAATAAACTTCTCATCTGGATTATTTAAGCCGATTACATCCTCAAAATAATCACTAAGACCGCGGGTTGCGGTAAGAACCGTTGCATCATACTCACTCAAACCAATCCCATGGATAAACCTATGCAAACGCGCTTCAGGTAACTCAGGTAGGCTTGCGCGTATCGCATCTATTGTTTCTAAATCCACAAATACGGGTAATAAATCAGGATCAGGAAAATAGCGATAGTCATTCGCCTCTTCCTTGCTGCGCATCGAGCGAGTTTCGTTTTTATCCGCATCATAGAGGCGCGTTTCTTGGATTACTTTACCGCCGCCTTCAATGATATCTATCTGGCGTTCAACCTCATGATTAATAGCTAATTCTATATTTCTAAACGAGTTAATATTCTTAACTTCAGCACGCGTACCAAGCTCTTCACCAAATTTACGGATAGAGACATTCGCATCACAACGGAAAGATCCTTCTTGCATATTGCCATCACAAATACCCAGCCATGTAACTAATTGATGCAGTTTTTTAAGATAGCTTATCGCTTCCTTAGCTGAGCTTAAATCTGGCTCAGAAACTATCTCTAACAGCGGTGTACCCGCACGATTTAGATCAATCCCCGTTAAGCCTTGGAATTCATTATGCAAGGATTTACCCGCATCTTCTTCTAAATGCGCTCGCGTAATCCCAATCCGTTTAATGCTGCCATCATCAAGCTTGATATCTAAATAGCCAGAATGCACGATAGGAAAACTTAATTGGCTGATTTGATAGCCTTTAGGTAGATCAGGATAGAAATAATTCTTCCGATCAAAAACAGAGCGTTGCGCCACAACCGAGTTGCTTGCTAAGCCAAAAATACACGCTTTAGTAACCGCAGCATGATTAAGCACGGGCAATGTTCCAGGCATAGCTAAATCAACCAAACTTGCTTGAGTATTTGGCTCTTTGCCATAAGCGATTGGGGATCCTGAAAAGATCTTGGTTTGTGTTGTTAATTGAGTATGGACTTCAAGCCCGATAACTACTTCCCACGTCATAATAATTCCTTTAAATCATTTACTCAAAATCAGGGGCATATTGTGTATGCCAATTAGTTATCTGTTGATATGCATGGGCTAAATTTAACAAGCAGCTCTCATCAAACGCCTTGCCAATTAATTGTAAGCCTACAGGTAAATTCGCGCTAAAACCTGCGGGAATACTCATTGCAGGTAAGCCTGCAAGATTTGCACCTATGGTAAAGATATCATTCAAATACGCTTGTTTTGGATTATTCCCATGCATGCCTAAAAGTGGCGCGGTATCTGTTGCAGTTGGACCTGCGATCACATCGACACTTTTTAGAACCTCTTGATAATCTTCATATACTTTACGTCTAACTTGTTGCGCTTTTAGATAATAAGCATCATAAAATCCTGCTGAAAGCGCGTAAGTTCCAATCATAATCCGCCGCTTAACCTCATCGCCAAAACCTGTCGTGCGGGAGCGTAAATATAAATCATTTAAATCTTTTGGATTATCACAGCGAAAGCCATATCTTACGCCATCAAAGCGCGATAAGTTGCTTGATGCCTCAGCAGGAGCAATCACATAATATGCAGGGATTACCAAGGAGGTATTTGGCAAGCTCACTTCTATCAAAATAGCCCCTTGTTTTTCAAGCTCTTTTAGGGCATCCATTACAATTTTACTCACATCTGGATCAACATCACTGCTAAAAAATTCTTTAGGAACACCTATTTTAAGACCTTGAATAGATTGATTTAACATTTTTGAATATGCAGGTACGTCTTTTTGCATAGAAGTTGAATCTTGTTCATCAAACCCTGCCATCACCTCAAGTAATAATGCGCAATCTTGGGCGGATTTTGCGATAACTCCTGCTTGATCAAGGCTTGATGCAAAGGCTATCATCCCATAGCGTGAAACACGCCCATAAGTCGGCTTAATCCCCGTAACTCCACAAAAACTTGCAGGTTGACGAATAGAGCCGCCAGTATCAGATGCTGTTGCCGCCATCACCAAACCTGCGCTAACCGCAGCCGCTGATCCGCCAGATGAGCCACCTGGGACGCGTTTTAAATCCCAAGGATTAAAGCACGCTCCATAAAAGCTCGTCTCATTACTTGCGCCCATCGCAAACTCATCCATATTAAGTTTGCCTAAGCTTATCGCGCCAGCAGCATCTAAGGCGCTGACAATTTTTGCATCATATGGGGCGATAAAATTATCTAGCATCTTCGAGCAGCAGCTTGTTCTAACTCCTTCGGTGCAAAATAAATCTTTATGCGCGATTGCAATTCCTGTTAACGCCGTGGCATTTCCGCAAGCTATTCTAATATCTGCTTGCGCAGCTTTATTAAGTGCTTGATCTTCTGTTAGCGTAATTAAAGCATTTAAGCTTGGGTTATATTTTTTAATACGCTCTAGAAAATACTTAGTTAACTCTACACTTGAAATTGATTTACGACTTAACTGCTCACTTAAGGTGAAAATAGATTGATTTTTCATAATATTGGCTATCTTGTCTTTAATAATATAAATAATAATGTAATTAATAATATAAATAATAATTTAAATAATAATTCACATGGTTCTTTAAATGGTGTTTTAAGTTATGCCTTAAGTTATGCCTTAAGGGATGCTTTAAGTAATAACACTAAACTTATCAACAATATTTTATGATAAATATGTGGATGCTTTTGTGGATAAGATTATAATCAATTGATTGTGCTATCAAAAAAACATGTATTTCTTATTCGATCACTTTAGGTACAAGATATAAACCTTTTGCAACCGCTGGCGCAATTGTTTGATAATATTCACGTTGATTTGTTTGGGTAATTACATCAGCACGTAAACGTTGCTGCGCATCAAAAGGATGTGCCATAGGGGCAATTCCTGCTGTATCAAGCATTTGCATGGCTTCAATAATCTCCAAAATGCTATTTAAGTCTTTTTGGATTTTAGGCATATCCTCTGGCAAAATTGTAAGCTTAGACAGAGTAGCAATATTATGTATAATCTCTGGCGTTAACGACATAATCAACCTTTATAATAATTTTAACAATTAAAAATAGTCATTTTACAGTTTTATTTATAAAAAAGCTCAAGAGCTGCGCAAGCTTGAGTAATTTATCTAAGCTGCCTTCTTTTTTAATAAATTATTTTAATAAATGCTTTGAATAAATTTTGAATAAATGGGGAATAATATGACACAAAATTCGATTAAATATAACCGCACCTTTCACTATCCTTTTTCGCTTGGAACGAGTAGTGATGACCGCATTAATGCTGCGTACTGGCAGGATTTTGGAAATATTCCAGAACTAATTCATACCGAAAAATTAGATGGTGAAAATAATTGCTTAAGTCGCCATGGTGTATTTGCGCGTTCTCACGCAACCCCAACTCAATCAGCTTGGACTCAACATTTACGCGTACTTTGGCAATCATTAAGAAATGATTTGGGCGATTTAGAAATTTTTATTGAGAATTTATTTGCGATTCATTCCATTCATTATAAGAATATAAATGATTATTATTATGTATTTGCGGTGCGTCAAAATGGGAGGTTTTTATCTTGGGATGATGTGAAAGAGATCGCCGCTTTATTTGGTTTTCCAACTGTTCCTGAAATTTCTATTCCAAAATTTGATCCCAAAAGTGAGCCTGAATTTAAGCGGTCTTTTTTAAGTCAAATTTCAAGTGTAGGTAGTTTTGATCCATATGATATTCACACCCAAATGCCGTGTACTATCGAAGGGATTGTGAGTCGTAATCGTGCCGCATTTTCTACTGATGATTTTGCGCATAATGTTTTTAAATATGTGCGTAAAAATCATGTTAAAACTAATCAACATTGGCGCAAAAATTGGCAAAGAGCAGAACTTAAGAGCATCACTTAAGCTTTAATCTAATCCATCCAAATAAGGAAATAAATTTATGCAGCAAAAAATATGGCAATTATCGTCACACACCCAATTTAAGCAGCTCGCCGAACAATTTACTTGGGTACAAGATATGTATGGCGTTGTGCAAGATAAGGTTTATCACGCGGAAGGGGATGTTGCCACGCATACAGACTTAGTTTTAAAAGCACTAGAAAATCTACCAGAATATCAATTATTAAATCTTCAAGATCAAAATATTATTTGGGCAGCTGCGTTAATGCATGATATTGAAAAACGAAGTACAACTGTAGAAGAAAATGGAATAATTACCTTTAAAGATCATTCAAAACTTGCTGAAAAAACTGTCAGGAGAATTTTATTTTCTGAAGTATTGACACCTTATTGGATTCGTGAGCAAATCTGTGCTTTGGTTGCTCTGCATGACTTACCTTTGTGGTTTATGGAAAAACAAAATATAAAACATTCAATTTTGCAAGCAGCAGATCGTACTCCCCTAAAGCTATTAGCCATGCTTGCTAAGGCAAATATTTTAGGGAGCAGCTGTCAAGATTCTATTGAAATGTTAGAGCGGATTGAATTATTTGAGCAAGAAGCCGCTAATTTAGGCTGTTTAGAACACATCTATTAATTGCTTTGAATAATATTAATCCTACAACTAAATTGTATATTTTTTATAAACTTAACGTTATGTTTTTAAATCATTACTTGCAAATAAAAACATTTAAATACGATGTAAGGTTAATATCACAAGCTTTGAAAAGTATAATTTATGGAAACCCATTAATCTAATCCATCCAAATAAGGAAATAAATTTATGCAGCAAGAAATATGGCAATTATCATCACACACGCAATTTAAGCAGCTCGCCGAACAATTTACTTGGGTACAAGATATGTATGGCGTTGTGCAAGATAAGGTTTATCACGCGGAAGGGGATGTTGCCACGCATACAGACTTAGTTTTAAAAGCACTAGAAAATCTACCAGAATATCAAGCATTAGAACTCCAAGATCAAAATATTATTTGGGCTGCTGCGTTAATGCATGATATTGAAAAACGAAGTACAACTGTAGAAGAAAATGGAAGAGTCACCTCTAAAAATCATGCAAAACGTGGAGAAAAAACCGTTAGGGAAATTTTATTTTCTGA
>BHEQ01000027.1 GCA_003864535.1 Gammaproteobacteria bacterium | reverse complement strand
GATCAGGAGGTAAGTTTTCATTATTTAAATTCTCAGCCTCAATGCATAATTGCTCCCGTGATTGATTACTTGACCAGTTCTCTAGTGAGTTTAGCTCGTTAAGTCTATGTTTTATAGAGCTCATTGGTTGATTAATTTCTTGGAGCATAAATTTAGCGTTATTCTTAATCTTGCCGATCAAGCTTTGTGCATCTGCCCATAATAATTCTGCTTTGTGTTTTTCGCCATCTTCAAGTGCCGCTTGGATTTGATCTATTAATTTTTTTGTTTCTGTAATTATATTGGCGCTTTGGGCAAGATCCTGCTCTATAGTTTCTTGAATGCCAGTTGAATTTAAGCTTGAGTCTGATTTTAATCCTAATTTTGAATCTGATTTTGAATTTAAGATTGAATCTGATTTTAATTTTAGTGCAGATAATATTGCAGCTTTGGCTTGGATCTCATCTGCGGCGATTAACTTTAATGCAAGCTCTGCGGCTTCTTTTTTTTGTGTAATATCCAAGGCTTGCTTTTCATTAAATCTAGCTAAATATGCATCTGCCGCATTTTCTTTTTCAAGAGATAATTCAAAGTTTTCTTGCTTCCAATTATTTTCAAGAGCACTAAATTGATTCAGAGGCGCAAGTGGTGATCTTATTGCCAATAACGTAAACTCTTCAATAAGTTGTAATTTAAGCGTGCTTTTTTGAGTTGATACTTTTAAATTTTGTAAGTGTGTTTTTATAAAACGCAATGTTTTTTTATCATAATTAGCATTGTTTTTAAGTACTTGCTCGAGAAAGCTTATATCATTTATCTTATTAAGGGCGTTATCTTTAACTAAGCTATTACTTTGAGATATTTTCAATAAATCATCAGGATTATTAATATAAGCTAATCCAAGATCAGCAATTGCTTGATCTTTAGTGTTAATTAACATTGCTGCAAGTGGGAGTTTTTGATAATTAGCGTTATTTAAATACTCTAAGCGTGTCGCTAAATCAGGAGACTTGGCATGGACTCCACCAAGCAGATCAAGCAAGTTATTCAAAATTATTGCTTTAAGTGACTGATTGGCTTGGGTTTGATAGAGTCCAAACAGTTTGCTTATATCAGTTACTTTGTAAATTGCAGCAATTTGTACATCCTTATCAAGGTCTTGGCGTATAATATTAGTCAAGATTGCATAATCTTCAATCTCCTTAATTGCTTCAATTCTAATAAGTGGATCTTTATGCTGCCAGCGTGGTTTTAAAAAACTAAACATATCAATGTTCTCCATACAAAGTGCGAAAAAAGGTGCCAAAAAAATAGTTTATGGGAATATCTAAACGTTCTTTTTCAGTTGCTACAATATTATTTAGTGCTCATTTACTTAAGTAAGCTGTGTGTTTAATAATATCATAAGCCTTGAAAAATCTAATTTATAGAAATCCCCTTAATATCAAAACATCAAAAAATTAAAAAATTAAAATATTAAAAATATCAAAATAAAAATTTTTAGAACTAATTAATCAAGATAGATTAAACTTATTCACTATTTTTGACATGTTTATTTAGGATATAATTTATGCGCGGATTAAAAACAGTATTCTTCTTAAGCCTAATTTCGCTTAATTTAAATGCACTAGCACAAATTAAAGTAGATATTACAAGGCCTGCGGATAATGCGATCCCTTTTGCGGTCGCACCCTTTGCAGGCTCTTTTGAAACTGCAACAATTATTGCAGCTGATTTAAACCGCTCGGGACGCTTTAAAGTAATCTCTCCTATGCAAATTCCGCAACAGATAAACTCTATAAATCAAATCACTCCAGCTCTTTGGCAAAGTCTTAATGTCACTTATGCGGTGGCAGGATCTGTAAGTGGGAACAATATTAGCTTTGAATTAGGCAATGTTTTAAATAAGCAACTCTTAGATAAACGTAGTTTTAATACCAATAATGCCCAGCAAACTAGGCGTGTTGCGCATCAAATTGCAGATATTATTTTTGAAAAAATCACAGGTATTGCAGGGGCTTTTGACTCACGCGTCGCCTATGTTGAGACTTCAGGACGTAATTATGCATTAGTTGTTGCAGATGCGGATGGATTTTCTCCTCGGGCGATTTTAAACTCAAAAGAGCCGATATTCTCGCCTGCGTGGTCTCCAAATGGGAGCCAGTTAGCTTATTCAACTTTAGAAGGTAAGCGTTCAAGCTTGGTTGTTCAAGATTTATATTCGGGTAATCGGCGCGTTATTTCAGCAGCTCCAGGAATAAATTCAGCTCCATCTTGGTCGCCAGATGGCAATTCTATAGCCTTAACGCTTTCTAAAGATGGTAATCCTGAAATTTATATTATTGCGGTTAATAGTGGCGCATTAACCCGCTTAACTAATCATCCAGGGATTGATACTGAACCTAGTTGGGGACGTGATGGCTATATTTATTTCACCTCAGATCGAGGTGGTCAACCTCAAATTTATCGGGTCTCTTCAAATGGTGGTGCGACCGAGCTTATCACTTCAAGTGGTAATTATAATGCCCAAGCAGCTGTTTCTCCTGATGGTAAATACTTAGTGAACATGCAGCGTGTGGGGAGTAATTTTGGGATTGCAATTACCAATTTAGCGACAAGAACGACGCAACGTTTAAGTAATGGCGGTCAAGATGAGTCTCCAAGTTTTTCAGGTAATGGTCAGATGATTATTTATGCAAGCAAGCATGGCTTGGAAGCAATTTCTACTGATGGTAAAGTACGCCAAACTATTAGCAACTCAGCAAATATACGCGATCCTGCTTGGTCACCAAAACTACCTTAACCGCATAATTTTAAAATAAATATTGGCTTACATTTCTATAAATAATTTTATCAAAGACTAAGGATTTACATCATGAGCATTAAGAGACTTTCAAAATATATAGCTATTATTATGTTTGCAGTAGTTTTAACTGCATGTCCATCTAAACCTAAATTAGATGGTGAGGATGGAGATGTTAAAGTTAATGATGCTAGTAATAGTGAAACAGGTTATACCAACCCCTATAATGACCCAAATTATGGGCAACGCGGCATTGAAGATCGTGTGATTTATTTTGATTATGACTCAGATGCGTTGCGCTCTGAATCGCATTACGTTGTCGCAGCTCACGCCAAAGCACTAAGTGCAACTCCATCTAGAGGATTATTGTTAGAAGGACATACGGATGCACGTGGCTCGCGTGAATATAATATTGGACTAGGTGAACGCCGTGCGCGCTCTGTTCAGCAAATGATGCTATCCCAAGGTGCGAGTGCTAATCAAATTAAAATCATGAGTTATGGTAAAGAGCGTCCTGCGGTATCAGGGGATGATAGCGGCGCTTATGCGCAAAATCGTCGTGTTGAAATTGTTTATTAAAATTAAGATCGCATGACTAGCATGGCTAAGAACTATAATTCATTAGGTTTATATAAAAGACTCCTAAAATATACGCTTAAATATAAAGTTATACTATTTTTCTCGTTAATTGCAGTTGGTTTTGCAGGTTTAACCGAGGCATCTTTAGCGGCTTTGTTAAAGCCTATTTTAGACCAAGGTTTTATCGGGAAAGATGCATTTTTCATCAAAATGATGCCGTTTATGATTGTTGGCGCATTTTTGGTTATGAGTGGCTTTAGTTATATTGGCAATGTCGGTATGCAAAAAATTGCGCAAAATGTCATTTTGAATTTGCGCGGTCAAATGTTTCAAAAATTATTGACAATCCCAATTCAACGCTTTGATGACCAGCCATCTGGGGTCTTATTATCAAAGCTAACTTATGATGTTAATCAACTCCTAACGATAAGCTCCTTTGCGTTAGTTACGTTAATTAAAGATAGTGCCACAATTTTAGGTTTGCTCACCGTCATGCTCTATTCTGATTGGAAGCTTACCTTGATTGCATTATGTGCAGGGCCTTTTATCGCGCTGATATTACGCTTTGTATCCAAACGTTTACGCACTCTTTCGCATAATATTCAAAATGAGATGGGTGAGTTAAATCATGTTGTTGAAGAAACTATTCGTGGGCATAAAGAAATCCGCTTATATAATGCAGCAGATGCGATGAATACGCGTTTTAATAAGACCAATTCACGCCTAATGAAGCTTAATATACGCACGATGATTATTTCTGAGCTTTCAAGCCCTGCGACCCAATTAATGGTTGTCTTATTTGTTGCAGCTTTTATTGCATATGCTGGCAACCAAGTTGCTCAAGCACAGCTCACCGTCGGTGGATTTTTATCACTTCTTGCTGCCATGGTCATGTTATTAAATCCTATTAAGCGTTTAACGCGTTTAAATGAATCGCTCCAACGCGGTCTTGCAGGAGCTACAAGTATTTTTGCATTACTCGATGAGTGTGATGAATTATCGGCAACAACAAGAATAACTGAGAGATTTAAAGGTGAGATTAAAATCACCAATCTTGATTTTAATTATGGCGAGAGAGTTGCGTTAAAAGATATAAATCTACATATTCAAGCAGGGCAAACAGCCGCTCTTGTTGGTGCATCAGGTTCTGGAAAAACAACTTTAGCAAATTTAATTGCGCGTTTTTACCTGCCAGATACTGGCTCTATTGTAATAGATGGGCATGATATTAGTGATATTCATCTAGATGATTTTCGTAAGAATATTTCCTATGTAAGTCAAAATGTTGTGCTTTTTGCAGGCAATATAAGTGATAATATCGCACTTGGACAGACTAATTTAAACACAGCAGATATTTTGCAATCAATAGATAAAGCAATAAATAAAGCCATAGAAAATGCAAATGCTGCTGAGTTTATTCGGCAATTACCTGCAAGATTAAATACGCTAATTGGTGAAAATGGGACACGTTTATCAGGTGGGCAACGCCAACGCTTAGCTATTGCACGTGCATTTTTAAAAGATGCACCTATTTTGATTTTAGATGAAGCGACCTCAAATTTAGATACTCAGAGCGAATTTCTTATTCAACAAGCGATGGAGAATCTTTCTAAAAACCGCACCACAATTATTATTGCACACCGCCTAAGTACTATAGAAAAAGCCGATATTATCGTTGTTTTAGATCATGGAAAAATTGTTGAAACAGGCAATCATGAGCAATTGATTGCTAAAAATGGCGCATATGCTAAATTGCATCGTATTGGTGATTATGAATCTGATACTTAATCTCGTTGATGGCGTTGAGGAGAGGCTTATTTTTACGAGTTTTTGTTATTTTTAGCTGTTTTGCTTAGCAATGTAGATATTCCTGTAAATAGCTTAGTTCCAATAGAACAAGCTAAAAATGCACTTGCCATAAAATTATTACCATTTACGCCAAAATAGATTGCCACAACAAGACTAATCAACATAAATAAAATCCCAGCTCTAGCTGCTAGCTTGACGATATATGTTTCGCCTTCAATTTGCTTAAGCGCTTGCTGTATGCTTTCATCTACAATTCGCTCAGATATTCTGATATTTGCTTGTGATTCGCTAATCTCAATTTCATGACGATGCATTATTTCTTTTTCAGCATGTAAAAAGAAACGATTAATAGAGCCTGGATGTAGCTTTTCATACGCATCTACCATCTGTGCCGATGGCATAGACCCTGACGTAAAAGAAGAATGACCCACTGTTTTTGGTGTGTTATTTTTTTTTGAGTTCATTTTCTATCAAACCTAAAGAAGCGTAAAAATCTTGACCCATTTTTTTAAAGTCACTTTCAAAAGCTGCATCAATTGTTTTAAAAGGCTTTACAAGTGTTATCATTTGGGATGCCATGTTTTTATTATAGGTATCTGAAATAACATTATAATTTCTGGTATATTTTGCACTAAAGTCATCTGCATAATTCTTATTTGAAAAGCCTTCATTCACCACAAAAGCCTTTTTTAACCCTGTGAAGATTAGGTGTAATTTTTGTTTATTAGTCATTATATACTCCTTAAAAATAATGCCTTAATTAGTTTGTATTATGAGAGATAATATGGAAAAGCACAACAGGGCACATCTATTTGTGTTTTATTGCTGATATCTATGCTTGCCATTAACATTATTAAAATACCTTGGATATAATATTTATCAACGCTAGAGTATTCTTGATTTTACGTTTATGATGTAAATTCAACATATAACAATATAAATAAATATGTTGATACGAGATCATTTGTTTGATTTTCCATGCTTTTTAAACAAGGAGAGAGCTTCATGATAAATAATAATAATAATAATAATAATAATGATGATCATCATCATATATCAGATCAAAATAATCAAAATAATCAAAAAAAAGAAGTAACAGATGTCTACTTTTTTGGTACATGTTTGATTGATATTTTTATGCCGAAAGCGGGCATGGATGCGATCACACTCCTTGAAATGCAAGGAATTAAGGTTCATTTTCCGCAGGAACAAAGTTGTTGTGGGCAACCTGCTTTGTCATCTGGACGCTCGAAAGAAGCCTTTGAAGTTGCGAAAAATCAGCTCCATCTATTTCCTAATGATTGGCCGATTATTGTTCCCTCAGGCTCGTGTGGAGGTACGATGAAATACCATTGGCCTATCTTGTTTAAAGGGAGTGAATATGAGGATCAAGTGCTCGATATTTCTAGACGTGTCATTGAGTTTAGCCAGTTTCTGTTATATAGCTTAAATTATCATCCTATTGATTTAGGTAAGCCTACTTGCGTTGCGATTCACACTAGCTGCACGGCACGCCGTGAGATGAATGTGCATGAATCTAGCTGGGCTTTGATTGCGCGTTTAGAGAATGTAAGCCATGTTATGCATGATCATGAAAGTGAATGCTGCGGCTTTGGTGGTGTCTTTGCGCTAAAGCATCCTGAGATATCAGGAGCGATGGTAACTGACAAAGTATTAGCACTAAAAGATACCCATGCGACAGAAATTATTTCAGCTGATGGCGGCTGTTTAATGAATATTAGCGGTAAAATTGCCAAAGATTATCAGGAGATGCCGCGCCCACGCCATTTGGCAAGTTTTTTACTTGAAAGAGTAGGGGGAGATCATGACAATACCTCAGACTAATCTTAAGAGTAATCTTGCACGAACTAGCATTCTAAATAAACTAAAATCAGCCCAAGTAACGGCTTTATCAGCACCAGATGTTAATGAGTTTTATGCTAAGTTTGCGCCAATTTGGTCAGATGAGATTGTGAAGATTAAGCACTTTGCACGCACAATGGAAAGTGTGAACACCCAGATTATATGGGCGCGCGCAGATAACTGGCATGAGTCATTGTGTAATATTATTGCGCAGAAAAATATTCGCTCTATTGTCTTGCCAAGCGCAACTGTGCACGGCAAGATCGCAAAATCTGCATTACAAAGTGTGTATCAAGATGAAAAAAAGCTGTCCATTCATGGCTTTGAACAAGATATTGAGACATGGAAAGATACGCTGTTTGATGAGGTTGATGCAGGCTTTACTGATATTCGCTGCGGTATTGCCCAAACAGGTACACTTGTATTGTGGCCAGATTTAAACCAGCCGCGCAGCATGAGTCTTGTGCCGCCAATTCATATCGCCTTATTTGATACGGCTTTGCTCCATTCTGATTTTTATCAGGCAATGCGAGAGCTTGAAATTCAAGAGCTTGAAATGCCGACAAATGTTGTCCTGATCTCAGGCCCATCTAAAACCGCCGATATCCAATTAACTTTAGCTTACGGTGCGCATGGTCCGCGTGAATTAATAGTTTTGGCATGTGTTGCAAATAATATTCCTCTGGAGGAACTTATATGAGTGTTAGCCAAAATTCCAATTCCAATTCAAACTCTCATCCAGATTCCACAACATTTAAACAAAATTCTAAAGCAGCTTTGGCAGATCCACTCCTGCGTAAAAGTTTACGTACTGCCATGGATTTTCTCACCGCCAAACGCTTATCTGTATTTACAGATCCTCATGAGCTTGCGGCCTTGCGTGATTTAAGTCAAAATATTCGGCAACACGCTTTATCACGCTTACCTGAGCTGCTCGAACAACTAGAGGCAAAGTTAATCAGGAATAAAATTAATGTTCATTGGGCAGAAACTGCTGAAGATGCTTGCACTATTATTCATACACTTATGCAAAAACACGCGGCGCATTCTATGGTCAAAGGTAAATCGATGGTGAGTGAAGAGATCGAACTAAATCATTATCTTAAAGATAAAGGCTATGATGTCTTAGAAAGTGATATGGGCGAATATATCGTGCAAATGGCAAATGAGAAACCAACCCATATCGTCATGCCTGCAATTCATAAAACCAAACAACAGATAGGCCAGTTATTTCATGATAATATTGAAAATACACCGTATACGGAGGATGTTGATGCTTTAATCCTTACGGGGCGCAATGCTCTGCGCAATAAATATAAAAATGCAGATATTGGTTTATCAGGGATTAATTTTATGGCGGCAGATACTGGCACCTTGTGTTTAGTTGAAAATGAAGGCAATGGGCGGATGAGTACCACTATTCCACCAGTGCATATTGCAATTACTGGGATTGAAAAAGTAGTCGCGCATTTAAGTGACGTTATCCCTTTATATAGTGCACTTACGCGCTCAGCGATTGGGCAAAATATTACTACTTATTTTAATATGATTACAAGCCCGCGCCGACTTGGTGAAAAAGATGGCCCGCATGAAGTGCATGTAATCTTACTTGATCATGGACGCACTCAAGCCTACGCTGATGAACAACTGCGCCAGACTTTACAATGCATTCGCTGTGGCGCATGTATGAATCACTGTCCTGTGTATGCAAGAATAGGTGGCGCAGCTTATGGTACAACTTATCCAGGCCCTATCGGTGAGATTATTTCACCACATTTAATGGGGCTTGAATCCACCAAAGACTTACCGACTGCTTCAAGTTTGTGTGGTGCCTGTGCTGAGGTTTGCCCTGTTAAAATCCCAATTCCATCAATTTTAATGCGCCTACGTGAAGAGGCGCAACGCTCCCCCAAAGAAAAAGTAGCCCACCCATTAAAAGGTCAAGGTGCTGCACATACTGTTTCTGAAAATATGGCATGGAAAATGTTTAGCGGCTTGTTTGCAGGTGCGCGGGCGTATAAATACTTTTCAATTGCAAGTACTAAATTACGCCGTTTAACCCCAAGTTATCAAATGGGCTGGACACAAAACCGAACTCCCTTGATACCTGCTAAAAAAACATTGCATCAAATGCTTAAAGAACGTGACAGAAAATAAATTGAAGCGCATCAATATGCGCTTTTAATCATATCGCAAGCCTTGCAAAATCTAATTTATAGAAGTCCTCTATAGAAGTTCCAATTGGTAACTATTCAAGATTTTTAATTTGTTTATCAATACTCAACCACAATGCTGTTAAACGTTTTTCTGAAACAGGTAGTGCTGTTTTCATGGGTTGGGCAAAAAAAGAAACGGCAAGCTCTTCAATTAAATAACGATATTTGATTAGCTCTGGAATATCTAAAGTGCGTATTTCAATGCGTTTACACGCTGCATTATATTGCTCTAAATGCAAATTTATAATATTTTGATAATCTTTATCCCGCTCAATATTTTGGCTAAAGCGCGTGATTCTAATTTCTAGAGCTTTCATATAACGTGGTAAATGCATACGCCATTCAGATGGAGTTGCGCTTACAAATCCATCAAAAATCAAGTTCTTAATATGCTTATTAATATCATTTTCTAATAAGTGTAAGTTAGATGAATGCAGATTATGTAATTCTTTACGGGCAGAGCTTAAGTTTGTTAAAGTTTCAATGATTATATTTGAGAGCTTACTTGCGTGAATGATCATCTCATTATTTGCCCGAGTAATGCGTATTTGAAATTGCGCCGCATCACGCGGCAGCGGCTCACAAAGTACGCAATCTAAAATAACCGCACGCATAAGATCAGCTTTTAATAAACCCTCCGTGCCAACGGCGCGAAACATTAATGCCATTTTTCCAAAGTTTGGCCATTGTTTGGTTAGATATTTTATTTTATCGATAAGCATTAAGTGGGCTAATTTGCTTAAAGTTATTTTGAGTGCAGCATCTGCTAAATGGGCTTGATCTAAGATTATTTTTTTAAGGCGCACATCTTTTAACGTTAATAAATCATCACCTGTATGCTCAAGGACTAAACTTGGAAAGCCTGTTAGCTGAACGCCATTGCGGGTAAAGCTTAACGATTTTTCAATAAGCCAAGCGTTTAATTCAAAAGAATGTTCCAAGCTAGCCTCATTCTTATTCTCATTTTTATGCTCATGCTCATGTTCAAGATTATGATTATGATTATGATTAACTGATTGGTTATATTTGTCTTTTTTAGATAAAGTTTTATCTAAAGTTTTAGATACAGGTTCTAGATGCTTCTGTTTTAATAAAGCTGAGAATGCATTTTGGGCTTTTTCTTTAAAGCTATCTTGTAATTGATGTAAATTGCGTCCCTCACCAATTGTCTTACCATTATGATCGGCTATTCTTAAATTTATATGCAAATGAGCTTCAATTTGCGTACTATCAAAATCATGCATATTAATCTCATATTTGCTTAACTTTGATAAAACAAGAGCTAACTTTTCATAAAAAAGCCCTTCTCCAAATTCAAGATTAGCTAATGCTTGCGCGGCAAAATCAGGCGCGGGGACTAAATGGCGCCGCACAGATTTTGGTAAAGAGCGAATTAGGGCGATAATTTTATTAAGCAAAAATCCAGGAACAAGCCAATCTAAGCGAGATTTATCTAATAAATTAAGCGCAGCTAAAGGCACAATTAAAGTCATGCCATCATCAGCTGCACTTGGATCAAAAACATAAAGCGCACTTAAATTTAAATTATTAAGCGTGATTTGAGTTGGATAATCTGCATTTTCAAGGTTTGGATCACGCGCTAAAAGATCTTTTAATTCAAGCTTTAAAAGATCATTATGTTCTTTATGTTGACACCATTTATCTAAGCCTGCTGCTGTAATCATATCTTGCGGTATTTTTTGATCATACCATTGATATAATATCCATTCATCAACTAAAATATCACGCCTGCGCATTTTCTCTTCAAGCACCGTGACTTCTAAGATTTTTAGTTGATTATGCTTTAAAAAATGGGCGCGTAATTTTATCTCACCAGTAATTAAGCCATCTTTAATTAAAAGCTCGCGGCTCAGAGTTGGATTAATTGGTCCATAATGAATCGGGCGCGCATTAACAATAGCTAAACCAAATAAGCTTAAATTAGCATAGGCTTTCACCATGCCGCCCGATTTACTCCAATGCGCTTCGCTGTAATTTGTTTTAATCAAATGGGTGCTACATTCTTCAATCCATAATGGGTCAATTGCGGCACAAGTGCGTGCATAAATTTGATTTGTTTCAACTATTTCCATAGCAATAAGCCATTTAGGCGTTTTTTTGCGTAAGGCTGAACCTGGAAATAATATAAATTTACGATTATTCGCCCCTAAATACTCACTATTTTCATTTAAACGGCCGATTTGATCTAATAAACCCGTTAATAGAGATTTATGGATCGCCATCTCATTAAATGCGGGGAATTGATAAGTATTATTACTATTACTATGATTATCACTATTATGATTATCATCATTTATTATGCTTGTTATCTCTGGAAAAGAATTAACTTTAAAATCCATTTCATTTAAGAATCCAAGCAGTTGTTGATATAGATCGCGCCATTCACGCATCCGCATAAAAGATAGAAAATGCGCTTGAGCTAATTGTCTTAACTGATTATGCGATAAATGTTTAGCTTGATTTTGATACCAAGCCCATAAATTTAAAATACTGATAAAGTCCGATTGTGGATTATGAAATAAACGTTGTTTTTCATCAGCTTTTTGTTGAAACTCAAGCGGGCGTTCGCGCGGATCTTGAATGGATAAGACGCTAACTAAAATTAATACTTCATGTAAAACACCGTAAGTATTAGCACTGAGCAGCATTGCGCCTAAACGTGGATCTAGCGGTAGCCGCGCTAATTGTTTGCCAAGCACCGTTAAGTTATTTTGAGAGTCGACAGCTTTTATCTCAAATAAAGAGCGATAAGCATCTTTAATTTGGCGTGTATCAGGTGCTTCTACAAATGGGAAAATAGTCGGATCACCTAAGCGTAAATGCGCCATTTGTAAGACAACCGCCGCTAGATGTGTCCGAGTTATTTCAGGGGCTAAAAACTCAGCGCGTCCCTCAAAATCCTCTTGTGCATACAGGCGGATGCAAATCCCGTTCGAGGTACGCCCACAGCGTCCCGAGCGTTGATTTGCCGATGCGCGTGAAATTGCCTCAACAGGCAGCCGCTGCAAACGTGTGCGCGGATTATAGCGGCTAATGCGTGCAAGCCCTGTATCAATCACATATTTAATTCCAGGTACGGTAAGCGATGTTTCAGCTACATTAGTTGCAAGGACGATGCGCCGCGCTCCTGTTGTTTTAAAAATACGTTGCTGCTCGTTTGCAGATAATCTTGCATATAACGGTAATATTTCTACATGAGGTGGATGATGTTTACGCAGTGCCTCAGCGGTTTCGCGGATTTCACGTTCTCCTGATAGGAAAATCAAAATATCTCCTGATTGATGCATACTGCTTGCAAGCCACAGCTCATCAACCGCAGCTAAAATAGCTTCTGTAAAATGTATCGTTAAAGGTATTTTATGATCTTGATCTTTTGATTCTTGATTTTTTGATTCTTGACTCAAAAGTGGTCTATAACGAATTTCAACAGGATAAGTGCGCCCAGATACCTCAACTACAGGCGTATTATTCCCAAAATGATTAGAAAAACGTATCGGGTCAATCGTGGCTGAGGTGATAATTACTTTTAGATCGGGGCGTTTTATTAAAACCTGCTTTAAAACTCCAAGGAGAAAATCAATATTTAAACTGCGCTCATGCGCCTCATCGATAATTAATACTTCATAACGGCTTAAATAGCGATCAGATGTTAATTCAGCTAATAAAATCCCATCAGTCATTAATTTAATGAGTGTTTCAGGTTTAGTTTGATCTGAAAAGCGCATTTTAAAACCAACAACACCGCCAATCTCAACGGCTAATTCTTGGGCAACACGCACAGCAACAGAGCGAGCTGCAATTCTACGCGGCTGCGTATGTCCTATCATCCCGCGGCTTCCAAGCCCTAAATCCATGCATATTTTGGCAATTTGCGTAGTTTTGCCAGAACCTGTTTCTCCACATAAAATAATCACTTGATTCTCTTTAATTGCTTTGAGAATAATATCCTTAGATTGAGAAACAG
This sequence comes from Gammaproteobacteria bacterium, assembly GCA_003864535.1. Classification (GTDB taxonomy): domain Bacteria; phylum Pseudomonadota; class Gammaproteobacteria; order Cardiobacteriales; family Wohlfahrtiimonadaceae; genus BHEQ01. The sequence goes on along the minus strand of BHEQ01000027.1, from coordinate 498 downwards.
GTAGATTAAGATCGTAATTGCGTTTTGGGAAATTGTGTAATTTTAAAGCAACCGCAGCGATTGATGCGGCAACTTTTATCTCTAAATCATCAATTTCAGCATTAATATTTTTTATTTTTAAAGCGTAAGATTCTGAATTTAAAGATTCTGTATTTGAAGGTTCTGAATTTGATGATCCTGCTAGAGCTTTATTTTTAAGCTTTATGTTTTTCAATTTATTAAAAAAATTAAAGCGCAAATGAGTTTGAGTTAAAGCTAATTTTGAGTGTAATATTTGGATACGTGAATTGGTCATGATCAACACAGATTTAAAAAATTAAGTGCCATTTTAACTCAAAAATAATCCAAAATAAGTTAAATCAATAAATATCAATAAATTTGAATCATATAAAAATTATTTTCACGTAAAATAGCGGCTTGTATAATTTTAATAATATTAAATAAGAGGCAAGAAAATGGTTAGATTAGGGATAATAGGCGCATCAGGACGTATGGGGC
>BHEQ01000026.1 GCA_003864535.1 Gammaproteobacteria bacterium | reverse complement strand
ATTTTTATACAATCAAGATCAATAACTATACAAAACAGATTATATTTCTTGAATTTTAGGTTTCTAAGCAGTATATAACTAGTTATTTTTTAGGATTAATTCCTAGAGATTTTAATTTACGATATAAATTAGTTCTTTCTATGTTGATTTTATCTGCAACTTTGGCAATATTACCATCAGCATCTTTAAATTGGGCGAGCAAATAATGCCGCTCAAATTGTTCACGTGCTTCTTTTAAAGGCAGATCTAAAAATAAAGCTTCAACATTTATTTCGTTAACCTTTGGATTAGCATCACTTTGTAGAATCTCTTCAACTTCATTTAGAGAAATATCTTCCTTTGTGCCAAAAATCATAAGGCGTTGGACTAAATTTTTAAGCTCACTAATATTACCTAACCACTGATGAGAACGTAAATGATTTTGTGCCGACATAGAAAACTTACGATAATTTAAGCCTTCTTCTTCTAAAAAATAATCCACATAATGATTTAATAAAGCAGGAACATCTTCCACATGCTCGCGCAGAGGCAAGATTGTGATTGGAATAACGTTTAAGCGATAAAATAGATCCTCCCTAAACTCGCCTGCTTTTACCTTTTCTTCAAGAGAATCGGTACTGCTTGCAATAATACGCATATTTATTTTTATAGAAGTTTTACCACCAACTCTAAAAAAGCTAGCAGCTTCAATCGTGGATACTACTTTTGCTTGAACAGCTAAATTCATTTTACCAATATCATTAAGATAAATAATCCCACCATGCGCTTGTTCAAATAATCCAGAGGAAATATTGCTCCCATCAGCATTTTCATGCCCAAATAATTCAATAGATGCATTTTCTTTAGAGATTGCCGCAACATTTACCGTAACAAAAGAGTTATGTTTACGCACACTTTGTTGATGAATATATTGTGCATAACTTTGTTTACCAACCCCAGACTCACCATAAAGTAAAATAGGTGCTTGATCTAAGCTCGCAGCTTTTATCAATTGCTCTTTTAATTTATGTACATAGCGGCTATGCCCGATAGGTTCAAAGGAGCGTACAAATTTGCGTTTAAGGCTGACTTTTTCGCGGTTTAATTTATCTGACTCTAAAGCGCGATTAACTATTAACAATAATTTTGCAAGGGTTAATGGCTTTTCTAAAAAATCATATGCGCCCAAACGCGTCGCTTCAATTGCGTGCTCTAATGTGCCGTGTCCGCTCATCATAATCACAGGGCATGGCAATCCATACTCACTTTCGCGCCATTCTTTTAACAAAGAAATGCCATCCACATCAGGCATCCAAATATCAAGCAAGATTAGATCAAACAAACGCATAGGTGTCGGTGTGTTTAGTGCTGTGCGTGCATCTAAACCATTGCCAGCAAGCGACACTTCAAAACCTTCATCTTCTAAGATATCTTTGAGGAGCTCGCGGATATCTTGTTCATCATCAATAACTAAAATGCGGATGCTCATAATATGTCTCTTTATTTAAGAAGGTTCTAGGGGAGACTTTTTAGTAGCTGCTTTTTTAGGTGCTGCTTTTTTGGGAACCATTGTTTTAGTTGCTGTGCTTGATTTTTTCACTGCAACTTTTTTAGGTTTTACTAAAGCATCAACATTATCTGCATTATCCACATTATCCGAACTTGTAGGAGTTAGCTTGGCAGTTGTTTTAGTTGCGACTTTCTTAGTTGCGACCTTTTTAGCTGTAACTTTCTTAGCTGCAGTTGCCTTAGTTGCATCTTTCTTAGTTGTATCTTTCTTAGCTGCAGTTTTTTTAGGTGGAGCTTTCTTCGCCGCAGCTTTTTTGGGAGCAGCTTTTTTCTTAGCACCAGGCTTACCTTTTTTAGCGGGTGCTTTGGCGATTAACTCTTGGCACTGCTCTAAACTTAGGCTTATAGGATCAATATCTTTAGGGATTTTAGCGTTTTTAACGCCATCTGTAATATACGGACCAAAGCGCCCATTAAGAACTTGAATCTCTGTTCCTTCAAAATCTTTAATAAACTTAGCTGCTTGCGCTACTTTATACGCTTCAATCAACACTAAAGCTCGATCTAACTCGATGGTATAAGGATCATCTTCTTTGATTGATACATATTTTTTACCAAATTGAACATAAGGACCAAAACGCCCGACATTGGCTTTAATTACATCGCCATCAGCAGTTTCTCCAAGAGTTCGTGGGAGCTCAAATAAGACAAAAGCCTCTTCTAAGGTAATCGTATCTATGCGCTGATTTGATCTGAGTGCAGCAAATTTTGGCTTCTCTTCATCATCTTTATCTCCAATTTGGACAAAAGGTCCATAGCGTCCAAGCCGTGCTGAAACTGGTTTACCAGAAGCTGGATCTATCCCAAGTTCGCGTGCTTGGGCAACATCTGCTCTTGAAACTGACACTTCTTTGTCTTTACATAATGCAATAAATGGTGTCCAAAAAGCTTCAAGAAGTGGCACCCATTCTCTCTCGCCACGTGAGACCTCATCAAGATCATCTTCTAATTTAGCCGTAAAATCATAATCGACATATTGCGTAAAATGCGCAACTAAAAAACGTGCAACAATGCGCCCGATATCGGTTGGAATAAAGCGTTTTGCATCCATAACCACATATTCACGCCCTTGTAGGGTTGAGATAATCGAGGCATATGTTGATGGTCTGCCAATTCCGTATTCTTCTAAAGTTTTAACTAAAGATGCTTCTGAATAACGCGGTGGCGGCTCGGTAAAATGTTGATTTGGAATGATTTCAAGTAAGTTGACTAAATCACCAATTTTCATTTCAGGCAGTATCTTGCCTTCGCTATCATCTTCTTCTTTTTGATCATCAATACCTTCAATATAAACGCTGATAAAGCCAGGAAAAGCGATAGTTGAGCCATTCGCCCTAAAAGTATGTAAACCTTTTGTGCCTAAATCAATTGCAACTGTATTCATAATTGCTGGCATCATCTGGCAAGCGATAGTCCGCTTCCAAATTAGCTCATATAATCTAAATTGATCTGAAGATAAAAAAGATTTAATTTGCTCAGGAATATGTAAAACTGAAGTTGGACGCACCGCTTCATGCGCTTCTTGGGCATTTTTAGCGTTTGTTTTATAAAATTTTGGACTCTCAGGGAGATAATCTGCGCCATAACGCTGGTCTATTAATTGGCGGATTTCATTAAGAGCGTCATGAGCAAGGGCTACTGAATCGGTACGCATATAAGTTATCAAACCGATTGATTCAGAACCTAAATTAATACCTTCATATAGCATTTGCGCTGTTTTCATAGTTCTTGATGCGGTAAAACCTAATTTACGCGAGGCCTCTTGTTGCAGCGTTGAGGTTGTAAAAGGCGGTGAAGGATGACGATTACGTTGTTTTTTCTCAACATTATACACAGGAATTTGCGTGCCAAAATAAGCTAATAAAGTTGCTTTAACACTATCTGCCATCTCATCATTGGTGAAACTAAATTGTTTTACTTTAGTGCTTTGATATTCTGTAAGTTTTCCTTTAAAAAAAGATTTAGCATTAGCTGTTTGCAAATCAGACTCTATCGTCCAATACTCCTGTGTAATAAATGCCTGAATCTGATCTTCACGCTCGCAAATCATGCGTAGAGCAGGGGATTGTACCCGCCCTGCGGATAATCCTGTGCGCACTTTTTTCCAAAGTAGTGGTGATAAATTAAAGCCGACTAAATAATCTAAAGCGCGGCGTGCTTGCTGGGCATTAACCAGATCCATATCAATCACACGCGGATTTGCAACTGCATCTTGCACGGCTTTTTTAGTAATCTCGTGAAAGACAACCCGAGAAGATGTTTTCTTATCAAGTGCTTTTGTGCCTTTTAAATAATCCTCAATATGCCAAGAAATAGCCTCGCCTTCGCGATCTGGATCCGTTGCGAGCATTAACGCATCACAGCCTTTTAAGGCTTTTTTAATTGCATCTAAGTGTTTTTGATTACGCTCAACCACTTCATAAAACATTTTAAAGCCATTTTCAGTATCAATCGCGCCTGTTTTTGGGATTAAGTCACGGACATGACCATAAGATGCAAGAACTTCATATTGAGCACCAAGGTATTTTTTAATTGTTTTCGCCTTGGCTGGCGATTCAACAATGACTAGAGTTTTAGACATGAATTTAATTTATCCTGAAATATTAGTATCTTAATGTGATTAGTGCTTTATCAAGCATCTTAAAACGCTAAACAATAGCGACCATTCGCATTTTGAGCAAGTGTTTTTTATCATTTTTGATACAAATAAACATAAGTTTTGATTTGTGCGCTTTAAATAACTTTGTTTTTTGTGCATAAGCATAAATTTTTTTATTTTGTTAAGATGAAAAAATAAATACTAGTTGAAGTGCGCTCTTTATTATTTATGCTAAAAATATAACATCACAAATAGGATTATGCTTTATGGAATATATGCTTTATAGCGCAGCGTTTATGCTAGCTCTTGCTGGAAGTGGACATTGTCTTGCAATGTGTACCCCTGTTTTAGCGATACTTGGGATGAACTCCAAACTAAGCCGTATTCAAATGGCAGTTTTTTATAATTTAGGACGAATTTCAACCTACACTATTATTGGACTTTTTGTGGGCGGGCTTGGGCAAGTGTTAATCAGTCAAACTGGTGATCTTAAAGTCGCTCAAAAAGTTTTACGCTATGCTGCGGCAACCTTTATGATTTTAATTGCGCTGCAATTTATGGGCTTACCTAAAATCCTTGCACCGCTTGAAAAAGTCGGGAGTTATCTGTGGAAATATATCTCACCAAGTGCACGAAAATTATTACCAATATCATCCTCAAAAGGGGCATTTTTAGCAGGAATGCTATGGGGTTGGCTTCCGTGTGGTATGGTTTATATTGCTTTAGCTCTTAGTTTGACATCTGGCAGTATGCATCAAGGTGCTGGAGTTATGCTAAGTTTTGGATTAGGCACGCTCCCAAGTATGATGGCAGCAGCTTTTGCGGCAGGTCATTTAACTATTTTTATGCAAAAGAAATGGTCAAAACGTATAGCAGGTATGCTTATTTTAGCAATGACTGTATTTTATCTTACAACAACAGGCGGCGGATCAATGCATAAGCATGAATCAGGAACAAATATGGAAATGCCAACACCTGAGCAAATGGCAGAACCTGCTGCACCTATGCATAATCATCATGATCATGATACAACACCGATGCCAGCTGCAATGCACTAAACGCTTAAATAGCACAAACACAAGCTTATTCTAATAAAACAGATAGAGTAATCTTATAACTAGCTTGATAATCTAAGCTTATCTGTGTGTTTGCGCTCTTAAAATTCAAGCGTAACCATTGTAAGAGTGCTTGGCATTGATCTGAGATACAAATCTCATAATCAGCTGTATAAGGTGAATAGGTAAGTGTGAGCGTGGCTAGTTTTAAATTAGGATAATACTCATAATATGTTTTTTTGAAAACTGCATTATCAGGTATTTCCATGCCCGCGCCCGTGCCTTGAACACGCGCTTTAGTGAGTAAAAAACCATCCGCTTGCAGTGTATAAAACTCTTGCCATTTTGTTTTCTCAATCGAGTGTTGCCAGCTTAATTGAAGATATGGTGATTTAAGCGGTATCTTAATTGCATAGATTAACGGGATATTTAGCTCATTATTTAATTCATTATTTAACTCATTAATTAACTCAGTAGTTAAATAATTAGCTAAATCATTAGTTTTATTATCCAGCTGATCTATACTTATCTGGAGGCTCATTGCCGCACAAATTGATGTAAAAAATATCATTATAAAGAAGTCTTTAAATTAAGTTTTGCCAAACGGCTTCGATAATAATGCAAGCTCAATAAAATCAAAGCACATCCAAAACCAATCTCATCCGTAAGTGGATAGGCTAAAACTAAAGCTGCGCCAATAGCAAGTGCTAAAACACGCTCCCAGATATAAAGCTTTAAGTGCCAAAAACCAATAGTTGCAATTCCCCACAACATAATTGCGAGCATTGCTTTTAACACTACATAAGCTGTTAACCATAAAGAGCCGCCTTGCAGCATTAATGCAGGAGTATAAACCGCCATAAACGGTACAATAAAGCCTGCTATAGCAATTCGCATTGCCCAAAGGCTAATTTTTAAGCCAGTTTCTTTCGCAATTGGCGAGGCTGCAAAACACGCTAGAGCAACGGGAGGCGTTAAATCAGCTAATATCCCAAAATAAAACACAAACATGTGTGAGACGATTAGAGGAACACCTAAAGCTAATAATGCAGGAGCGGCAATCGAACTGGTGATAATATAATTAGGAATAGTAGGAATCCCCATACCCAAAATCAAGCAAGTGAGCATGGTTAGCAATAAGGAGAGCATTAAATTATTTTCTCCTATCGACAAAATTGCACCCGCAAAGCTCGGTGCAATCCCAGTTAGAGAGACAACGCCAATAATGACCCCAACTAGAGCACAAGCAATGCCTACAGGAACAGCATGTTGCGCCCCTTCTACTAATGCATTGATACAGACAATTAAAGTTTGCCTGCCACCTTTTGAAATCAAGCATAAAACAATAAGCCCTAAAATGACTAAAAGTGCTGCGCTAATCCCATATTTGAATAATAAACTTGCGCATAATCCTAAAATAATCCAAAAAATGATTCTCATCCCTTTTTGATTAAATTTTAAAATAATAGCCGAGCCTAAAATCACCATTATGGTTAAAGCAAGTCCAGCTGTGCCTGCATACATCGGTGTTCTACCAGAAAAAAGAAGATAGATTAAAACAAATAAAGGAATAAGTAGATACCACCGCTGTTTCACCGCTAACCATGGATTTGGGCATTCAGATTTAGGTAATCCTTTTAGATTTGAGGCTTTTGCTTCTAAATGCACCATCCAAAATACAGAGCCAAAATAAAGTAACGCAGGAATTAACGCAGCTTTTGCAATATCAAGGAAAGGAACATTAATGGTTTCTGCCATAATAAATGCAACAGCTCCCATCACAGGCGGCATCATTTGGCTACCCATAGACGCTGTTGCTTCAACTCCTCCTGCAAAGGCTGATTTATAGCCAAAACGTTTCATTAAAGGGATCGTAAATTGCCCTGTAGTCACCACATTGGCAACGCCTGAGCCAGTAATTGTCCCCATTAATGCAGAGGAGAAAACTGATACTTTGGCAGGCCCGCCTAATTTATGCCCAACTAAACCCATCGCAAAATCAGTAAATAATTTGGTCATCCCAGCTTGTTCTAAAAATGAACCAAATAATATAAATAAGAAAATATAAGTAGCAGAAACATAGGTTGGAGAGCCATAAAAGCCTTCAGTTCCAAAGGCTAATTGATTAATAACTTGTTCAACATCATAACCGCGATGCGCCCATTCTCCCGGTAGATATTCACCAAATAAAGCATAAGCTAGAAAAATACTGCAAATTATGGGAAGTGCAATCCCCATCACACGTCTTGCTGCTTCAAAGATTAATAGAATTAAGACTGTGCCAATCAACCAGTCAGATGCAATCAATTCACCTGATCTTTGAATCAAATCACCTTCATAAAGCCATTGATAAATACCTGTAAAAAAACCTAATCCTCCTAAAGTAAATCCAATAATAAGATTAGGTTGATGTGTGTCTTTATTGCCCCACAATGGATATCCAACAAATACAATCAATAATAAAAATCCCACATGTATTGCGCGTAATACTTGTGAAGAAACAGGATGATACGCTGCCATGGTGATTTGAAAAATAGAAAAACATAATGCAATTAAGAATAAATGAATTGGAGTTTTAAAATTTGATAAAAATGATTTTCTGGTAGTTTTGGACATATTAACTTCACTTTAATTTTTATTTTTTTAGGATATTTATATTTGTGCTTTGTAATTACTTAGCAGCTAAAGAATCCTCTCCCAATCCTCAACTCCATCAAGTTAAGAGCACATCTATTTGTGATTTTCCTGCGTTACACGATATTATTAAAATGCTCATTTACCTCAGTAAACTGCGCTTTTAATAATATCGCAAGCCTTGAAAAATCTAATTTATAGAAGCCCCCTTAAGGATAGGGTAGGGGAGTTAAGTATTTAAAAGAACTCCTCTCCTTGCGCAAAGGGGGAGGTTGGGAGGGGTGGCTTCTATATTATAATTCTGATTTAATTAAGCCTACTTCTTGATAATATCTCTTTGCGCCTGTATGCAATGGAATTGGTAGATTTTTAATTGCCTGCTCAAGGTGAATATCTTTAGCAGCTGAATGTGCATTTTGAATATTCTGCAAATTCTCAAAAATTCCTTTAGTCATTTGATACGCAATTTCATCCGAAACTTTATCGTGAGAGACCAGAATATTCGTGATGATAACGGTCGGAATATCCTGCGTTTGCCCCTCATACGTATTGGCAGGGATGATACCGCTAGCATAAGCTTCACTCCCAATGCTTTTGATTAAATCTTCTGGAATTGGAATAAATACCACGGGCATCGTGGTTGCTAAATCACGAAATGCCGCCATTCCTAAGCCTGAAGATTGTAAAGTTGCATCAAGCTGTCTATTTTTAATTAACTCCACAGATTCTGCATAAGGTAAAAACTCAACCTTAGCAAAATCTTGATAACTTAAACCTGCGGCTTTAAAAATTGCACGTGCATTTAATTCTGTTCCTGATTTAGCGGCACCAACAGAAACACGCTTGCCTTTAAGATCAGCTAAGGTTTTGATACCGCTTTCTTTATTCGCAATAATTTGAATGTAATTGGGATAAATAGCAGCTATGGCACGCAAGCGATCGAGCTTAGTTTTAAATCCAGCCTCAACATTCCCAGCCCAAGCATCCGCAACCGCATCACCTAACACAAAGGCAAGCTCGCCTTTGCCTTGTTGCAATAAATTCAAGTTTTCAACAGATGCTTTTGTGGCTTGAACACTGATTTTTGTATCTGGGATTTTGGTATATATTTGCGAAAGTGCTACACCAAGTGGATAATAAACACCACTCGTCCCTCCTGTTAAAATATTAATATATTTTTGCTGAGCATGGATAGATGTTCCAAGCAGTAAAGCAATACTCAAAAGACCTAGAGTAATTTTTTTACTGATTGAATGTATTGGTAATACTTGATTTATGATTGTTCTCATTATTGTATTTCTCCTCTTATATTTAGATAATTTTTTAAGTTCATTGAGGTCATCACTTAATTGATGCACCACTTGAGCAATATAAACAAAAAGGCATGATTTTAGTAAAATTTATGTGTTTATTTTTAAATTTTTAAATATTGTTAACAAAATAAGCAAGTTATGGTGACTTCTATAAATTAGGTTTTTCAAGGCTTGCGATATTATTAAAAGCACACATAGATGTGCTTTTATATATTAATTAAGAGCTAGTTGCATATAAATATCATCAAGAGCTGTGCTCGGGTCATTTGCTTGCGTAATCGGTCGTCCAATTACAAGGTAATTAGCACCATTTTTTATTGCTTGATCAGGAGTCATAATGCGCATCTGATCATCCCCTGCGGGGACGCAATCACGTGCATCTGCATCTTGAAGATTAAGTGGACGAATTCCTGGGCAAACACTGATAAAATCAGCGCCACAATCTGCTTTAATTAGCGCAGCTTCTTGAGCTGAACATACAACGCCATCAAGCCCGCATTTTTGCGCCATTTTTGCCATATTTCTGATCAAATCAGGAATATTTCCTTGAAAACCTACCGCATGAACATCAGCCTCAGCAAGACTCGTTAAAATAGTTACTGCAATTAATTTAGGCGGATTAAGGCATTGTTCTAGAGCATTTTTAGCCGCGCTTAACATTTTCTCACCGCCTGATGCGTGTACATTAACCATCCACACTCCAAGTTTTGCCGCAGATTTTATTGCATGTGCCACGGTAGTTGGGATGTCATGAAACTTTAAGTCTAAAAATACTTCAAAATCTCTTTGCTGAATATAATCAATAATATATGGACCTTCTTGAGTGAATAGACCTTTGCCAATTTTAAGGCGACAATATTTGGGATTTAATTGATTAATAAGCGTTTTAGCCGCATTAACATCTTCAAAGTCAAGCGCAACAATAAGCGGAGATTTAGTCATAATTTAAGCACCTGGGGAATTTGATAAACTTTTAAGAGAAATAATATCGGCAACAGGTGAGGCAGTATCCCAAGCTTGGCAGCTCGGGCAATGCCAATTTAATGACTTACTTACAAATCCACATGCTTGGCAGCGATATTTAGCGTAATGATCAACAATTTTATCGAATGTAATTGCATAAATATCCGTCTTATTCTTGTCTATATTTTTGTTTGGATAGAGCCATTTATTGAGTTGATGAAAATTTAAGAGACCCTGAAAGTTTGGGTGTACAAGTAGCGTTTGCTCCAAAAAACTCAAAGCTGCTTGTGCTGATTCATGCATGATTAAATAATGAGTTTTCATTAAAAATAAAATAATATGTGGATGACGCATTAAGGTGTTTTCAAGCCAGATTAAAAAAATTTCTGGTTGATCTTTATGGATATATTGCATAATTGGTGCAATTAAAGGCGTTAAATTAATAGATTGATTTTCAATGGCACTAAGCATAGTGCTTGCGAGTAATTGGTCATTATTTTTTATCGCAATAAACGCAATAATTAAAGATGCGCGTGCAGAATTAGGATAAATATTCAAAGCCGCATGTGCAAAACTCAATGCTGATTCTGCATTATTTTGTAGATTCTCTTCGGCAAGTTCACAGTATAAATGTGCAATTTCAGCGTAATGATCTTGGACTAAATCAAGGCGTTCTAGGCATGAAATAGCTTGGAGCCAATCATGCTGTTGCTCATAAATATGGGTAAGTTTTAGTAATGCTCTTTGGGTAAATTCAGATTCTGGAATAAGCTCGCGTAAAAGATCCTCAGCCCGATCTAATAAACCTGCCGCAATAAAATCAAGTGCTAAAGACCATTGCGCAGTTTTTTTTTCCGCAAGATCGATAGTATCTGAACTGGCGATATATTGATGAATACTAATCGCGCGTTCGATCTCACCTTTTTTACGGAAAACATCACCCAAAGTTAAACTTAAAATAGTGCTGTTATCTTGATAACTTGGCGGTAACTCAGAAAGTTTCTCCCCAATATTTTCAGGGTTATTAGATTTTGTATCTAATAAATAGCGCAAACTTAAGTAGTATAAAAAGCGTTGCCGCCCAAGCTTATCTCGCTTAGCAGCAAGCCAGCCAACTAGGACTGCAATCGGTAATAATATCCAAAGTATTGAAAGCATTTATTAAGCTTGACTCTTGCGCAGATCATCAATATGGTTTTGTAAACGCTTCAGTTCTGATTTTTGTTTGGAAATAATCCAACTCCGACTAATTTGTCCGCAGAGCATAATTAGTAAGGTTAATAAAGCCCCCGCAACAAAGCTTGCGAGCAAGACTAAAGATAAATCTAAAGTGATTGATCCTACAATATAATTAATCGTTACTGGAGTTGAGTTTTCTCTAAAAAATAAAAATAAAAGAGCGAAAAAAAGCAGTGCAAAAGCCATTGATAGCCAAAATGATATTCTTTTCATAATGTTTTCCTAAAGTGTAAAGTAAGGTGTGTAAAGTGAGAAGTGCAAAGTAAGTGTATAAAAATAAGTTAACAAAAATAAGTTGATAAAGTCTAACAGAATTCATAAAGTATAGGGCACATCTATTAATGCTTTTTCTGCGTTACGCAATTTTATTAAAATGCTCATTTACCTATGTAAACTGCGCTTTTAATAAAATCGCAAGCCTTGAAAAATCTAATTAATAGAAGTCCCCTATAGGAATTGCTATATTCCAAGCATTAAGATTGATAAATATAATATACATTTGTTTATATATGATTAATTTTATTTATTTGAAAGATTTTAAGTGTTTAGAGCAGCGTTTAGATATGTATATAGCTAATTTCTGCTAAAATGCTTTTTATTTTCTGAAGAAACAATATATGCCAGATTTTACGGATACTCAACTTGAACGCATGAAAATCCCGCCGCAATCAATTGAAGCTGAACAAGCTGTTTTAGGCGCTTTAATGATGGATAACTTAAGCTATGAAGTGATTGGAGATCGAATTAATCGGCATAATTTCTACCGTGCTGATCATGGCAAAATCTTTGAAGCAATTAAATATTTAGCCGAACGGAATGATCCTTTTGATGTAATAACTGTGGCGGATTATTTAGAAACTGAAGGAAATCTTGATGCCGTTGGTGGCAGATCTTATCTTGCAGGTTTAGCGATAGATACGCCAACCGCTGCCAATGCTAAAGCCTATGCCAATATTGTGCGCGAGCGTGCGGTAATGCGCCAATTAATTCATGCTGGTAATGATATTGCAAATTCAGGATACACGCCAGAAGGGCGCAGTGCTACTGATTTAGTTGCTGAGGCTGAGCGCATTATTTTTAAAATAGCTGAGCAAGATATTGCAGTTGATCAAGGCTTTAGAGATATTCATGATATTCTTATTGCAACCCAAACCCGTATAGAGACGCTAATTGCGCTCCAAGGACAAACGACAGGAATTGCAACAGGGCTTACCGCGCTTGATCACATGACTTCAGGCTTACAACGTGGTGATATGATCGTAATTGCAGGAAGACCGTCGATGGGCAAGACAAGTCTGGCGATGAATATTGTGGAGAATGTTGCTTTAAATACTCAAGAGCCTGTTGCTGTTTTCTCGCTAGAGATGCCATCAGAGCAGCTAACAATGCGGATGATCTCCTCAAATGGGCGCATTAACCAAAGTAATTTACGTTCAGGCAATTTAAATCAAGCTGATTTTCCGCGTCTTGTCGGTGCGGTTGGTGCTTTAAATTCAACTAAATTATTTATTGATGATTCTAGCAGCTTAAGCCCCGCCAACATGCTCGCACGAGCGCGTAGATTACAGCGTGAACACGGTCAATTAGCGTTGGTAATGGTGGATTATTTACAGCTCATGAAAATCCAAGGTTCTGGGGATAATAGAGTTGCCGAGGTTTCTGAAATTTCACGCTCTTTAAAACAAATGGCGCGAGAGTTAAATTGCCCTGTACTTGTTTTATCGCAATTAAATCGAAGCTTAGAACAACGCCCAAATAAACGCCCAATCATGAGTGATCTGCGTGAATCTGGAGCGATAGAGCAAGATGCAGATGTGATTTGCTTTGTCTATCGCGACGAGGTTTATAATAAAGAGGAAAGCAACCCAAATCGTGGCAAAGCTGAAATCATCATCGGTAAACAAAGAAATGGACCAATAGGCACGGTCCATCTTAAGTTTACAGGAGAATATACACGTTTTGATAATCTTGCTTTAGAAGAATATGAAGATGTACGCCAAACATCAATGCGATCAGGTGGGCAGGAAGATTAATCCTACAAGCTGTTCTAAACTTTCTGCATAATATTCAATAAACTCTGATAACTATCCACATCGTGGTATTTTACTTTGCTCGTTGAAAGCATTTACGGCAAGATGTTGCGAGTTTGGGCGATCTGCTAGCGTTTATATTTCCTGAATGATCCGTCATCTTTTCAGGTAAACCGTTGACATGTGTTTGATAATAAAAACATACAAGCTAACAGAATTATTATCTAAATGGCACATCTATTAATCGTAACTTTAAAAATAGCCATTTAATTAAATTAATCAGTTACATTATATCCTTACTATCAAAACTTAATAAATAGATATGCCTGAAAGTGAAAATTAATAGATGCATTCTTATATTTATTCCAATATTTTGTAAAAC
>BHEQ01000025.1 GCA_003864535.1 Gammaproteobacteria bacterium | reverse complement strand
CCATATTAATACTCGTACTTATATTCCTTTAGGGGACTTTTAGAGCTCCTCCCTTGTGAAGGGGAGGTTGGGAGGGGTTTAAGTTAAGTACTTGTAATCTCATATGGAGTTTCAGAAACATGAATAAGCTTGGAAAGTAAACTTGCAATTTTATTGCGCAGTTCACGCCGATCTATAATCATATCGACCGCGCCTTTTTCCAGCAAAAATTCAGCCCGTTGAAAGCCCTCAGGGAGTTTTTCACGTACAGTTTGCTCAATAACGCGTGGGCCTGCAAAACCTATAAGTGCTTTGGGTTCGGCGATATTAATATCCCCAAGCATCGCAAGTGATGCCGAAACTCCACCCATAGTTGGGTCGGTTAATACAGAAATATAAGGGATACTTTTCTCACGTAATTTTGCAATAACCGCTGCTGTTTTCGCCATTTGCATTAAGCTTATAAGTGCTTCTTGCATACGCGCTCCACCAGATGATGAAAACACCACTAGAGGGATATTATTTGCCAAAGCAATATTCGCAGCTTGGACAAAACGCTCACCAACAACAGAGCCCATCGAGCCGCCCATAAATGCAAATTCAAATGCACCCGCCGCAATTGGGATACCTTTTAAAGTGCCTTCCATTGCAATAAAAGCATCTTTTTCATTGGTGGTTTTTTGAGCGGCGCTAATGCGGTCTTTATATTTTTTAGAGTCTTTAAAATTTAAAAAATCAATTGGTTCAAGATTAGCTCCAATTTCAATAGATGAATCTTGATCTAAAAAACTTAATAAGCGCGCCCGTCCGTGCATACGAATATGATGATCACATTGAGGGCATACATGTAAATTATTTTCTAGTTCTTGTTGATAAAGTACCGCAGAACAAGCCTCGCATTTATTCCAAATACCTTCGGGTACTTTTTTAGTCGATGTCTCTGTGCGAATTTTCATTGGATTTAAACGTTCAAACCAATTCATATTTTAACCTCTTCGTTAAACATTATTATAGCTAAAATACAGCTCCTCCCTCTGTGAAGGGGGAGTTTGGGAGGGGAATCATTTAAAAAAATTTCTATTATTTCTTAACAGCCAAAATAAACTTGCCCATTCTCTCATAAGATTTAATTCCTGTGGCAACTTCTATTCCACTTGAGACATCAACACCTTCTGGAAAACACTTTAAAATCGCTGCTTTTACATTACTCTCATCAAGCCCTCCAGCTAAAAACAAAGGGAGAGTCCGATAATATTTAGCGGGGATTTTGCTCCAGTCAAAACTTAGACCTGAACCACCAAGGCTTGTTCCATCATGACTATCTGCCAAGAGAGCATAAGCATCATGATATGTTTTTTCGTAATCGACCCAATTAGCCTGATCCGAGCCTAGCGGTACGGCTTTAATATAAGCACATTTAAAAGAACGACAAAAAGCAGCGTCCTCAGATCCGTGAAATTGCAAAATATCTGGCTGCAATATTTTAACGATGCTTTTAACATATTCTCTACTTGGATCAACAAATAAAGCGACTATTTTTACATTATTGCCTGAATCTGAAGCTCTTATTTGCGGATATTCTTTAAAAAAATTCATAATCTCTTTAAGCTTATCTGCATCTACAAAGCGTTTACTTTTATGAACAAAAACAAATCCTAAATAATCCGCACCGAGTTCGATAGCTTCTAAGATGGATTGTATTTGAGTGAAACCGCAGAATTTTACTTTTGTGTGCATATCATCTCCGTTTTAATCCTTTTAGTGCATCGGCAAAAGGATTATTAGTTTCAGGTTTATCTTGAGTTAAAATTTGCGCTTGTTTGCGATTTACACGCTCTTTTGGATCACCAAGTGCAGCTTTTTGGGTTGCAATATCATCATTCATTCGCATTGTTAATTGAATGCGTTTACGGATGATATCAACTTCTAATACTTTTACCATAACTACTTGTCCAACTTTTACTACTTCATGTGGATCTTTCACAAATTTATCCGCAAGCGCACTGATATGAACCAAGCCATCTTGATGCACCCCAATATCTACAAACGCACCAAAATTGGCAACATTTGTAACCACGCCCTCCAATTGCATTCCAAGTTTAAGGTCTTTAAGAGTTTCGACACCATCTTTAAAACTTGCGGTAACAAATTCAGGACGCGGATCACGCCCTGGTTTTTCAAGCTCTTGAATAATATCTTGCACCGTAGGTAAACCAAATCTTGCACAAGTATAATCTTTTGCACTTAAACCTCTTAAAAAAGTAACATTTCCAATAATATTAGCAATATCTATTTGTTTATCTTTAATAATCCGTTCAACTACAGGATAAGCCTCAGGATGAACCGCAGATTGATCAAGCGGATTCTTGCCACGCACCCGCAAAAATCCAGCCGCTTGTTCAAAAGTCTTATCGCCCAAACGCGGTACTTTTTTAAGTGCATTCCGATCATTAAAAGAGCCATGCTCATCACGGAACAGCACAATATTCTTTGCAAGAGTGCTATTTAAGCCAGATATGCGTGCAAGTAACGCGCTTGAGGCGGTATTAACATCGACCCCAACTGCGTTAACGCAATCTTCAACAACCGCAGATAAACTTTGATTCAGTTGATGTTGATTAACATCATGTTGATATTGCCCAACTCCAATTGCTTTAGGATCAATTTTCACAAGCTCAGCAAGTGGATCTTGTAAACGCCGCGCGATAGAAACCGCGCCACGCAAAGATACATCCATCTGCGGAAACTCAAGCGCTGCAAGCTCGGATGCTGAATACACCGAAGCTCCAGCCTCGCTCACAACAATCTTCTTAAGATTTGGAACTAAAGCACATAATTCTGTCGCAAGTTTATCACTCTCGCGCGAGCCAGTACCATTGCCGATAGAGACTAATTTTAAATCATGTTTGATACATAAAGCGTGTAAAACCGCTAAAGATTTTTGCCATTGATTATGTGGCACATGTGGATAAATAACCGCGGTATCAAGTACTTTACCCGTAGCATCAACGCAAGCGATTTTACAACCGGTACGCAATCCTGGATCTAAGCCTAAAATAGCTTTATTGCCAGCAGGAGATGCTAGGAGCAAACTTTTAAGATTTTTTGCAAAAACACTAATAGCCTCAATTTCAGCTGCCTCACGCAGTTTATTTATTAGCTCCGTGCTTAAAGATAAATTAAGCTTCGCCTTCCATGTTAAACGCACCGTATCGCTGAGCCATTTGTTAGATAATAATTGAGAGCCATTTAAGCCAAAATGATGCGTGATCATCCCTTGGGGTTGTTCGCTTATCTCGTCGGGTAGATTTAAATCGAGGCTTAAAATATTCTCGTTGCGGGCGCGCAATAAAGCTAGGGCGCGATGGGATGGAATAGTTTTAATCGTCTCACTAAACTCAAAATAATCTGCAAATTTAATCCCTTCCTCTTTTTTAGTCTCATCAATTTTTGAAACTAAAGCAGCCTTATCCCATACAAGCATGCGCAATTTTCCAAGTAATGCAGCATCTTCAGCAAAATGTTCCATTAAAATAAAACGCGCGCCATCAAGCACGGCTTTCTCATCCGCAAAGCCTTTGTCTGCATCGATATAGATAGCTGCTTCAATCTCTGGATTTAAGCTGGGATTATCCAGTAATGCAAAAGCTAAAGGCTCAATTCCAGCCTCCCGAGCTATTTGCGCTTTAGTGCGCCGTTTGGGTTTATAGGGTAGATATAAATCTTCAATTTCAGTTTTTGTAGTAGCTTGAGCAAACTTATTTTCAAGCTCAGGCGTAAGCTTTTCTTGGGCGCGAATTGACTCTAAAATACTCAAACGCCGTTCATTAAATTCACGTAAATAACCCAAACGTACTTCCAGATTACGCAATTGGGTATCATCAAGCCCCCCAGTGACCTCTTTACGATAGCGCGCGATAAACGGTACACTCGCACCTTCATCTAATAACGTAATCGCTGCATTTACTTGATGGATTGAAGCGTTAATTTCAGTGGCAATAATCTGAGAGATATTAGACATATTGATAATAATTCTTAGGATAAAAAGAACGCTATTTTAGCAAATTTAATTTAACAAATTTAAAAAATATGTAACTGCTCAGCAGTATTAAGGTTTCCACCCCTTAATCCCCTCTTTACAGGGGCTTTAAAATCCTTAACTTAATGGCGTTGGGACTAGGAGTTGGGATTATGGCTTATTTAATTCAATATTTTCACCTCGAAGCGAAGCTCGAACTTGCATCAAAGCAATACCCAATAAATTCATTCCCTTCCAATTTTTAGGGTTTAAAGCTAATTGATCACTTTCAGCCAATCCGATCCCCCATATTTTATCGCTAGGGGAGGCCTCAGCAATTATTGATGAACCAGTATTTAGCAACATACTTTTTAAATCATCACTCTGACTAAACTTAGCATAATTTGCAGAAAATACAATACTCCCTCTAAAGAATAACCATATTTGTTCATCAAAATTTTTTATTTTCCTTCCAATCATCTTTTGTGTTCTTGGATGTTGTGCTAACAATATGTCAGATGCTGAACTTTTATCAGAAAATAGCAACGCTTTTGAATACATCATGTATTGCTCTGCACAATTAAAAATCAAACCATTGTCTGAAAAATCAGACTTATGCCATTGACTAAAACAACCACTATAAAACAGATGCACATTCATATTATTCCTCAAATTTATTTATAATATATTTAAAATCAATTGATCATAACCATAAGATACAACAGGTTGAGATATAAATAAACCAAAAACAAGATATGGCACATCTATGTGTGCTTTTCCTGTGTTACACGATATTATTATATTATTATTATTACAAGTTGTGTAGATACCAATTCTTATAACAGAGGAATTTAATTTTTTACTTAAAGTAATTTGGCAAAGTCATGCTTATGGCGGGAATATATGTCACTAAAATCAATGCAATAAACAAAGTTATATACAAAGGAATCAACGGTTTCATCACTTTTTCTATACTTGTTTTACCAACACTACAGCCTACAAATAATACTGTGCCTACTGGTGGTGTGCATAAACCAATAGATAGATTGAAAATCATTATGATACCAAAGTGAATAGGATCTAAGCCAATTGAGGGTGAGGTAACTATTGGTAAAAAAATTGGCGTAAAGATTAAAATCGCAGGTGTGATATCCATAAAAATACCAACTATCAATAATATAACATTGATGATAAGTAATATAATTATAGGATTATCACTAATTGATAATAAAGCTTGTTCGATCAAATATGGTACATCAGCATTGACCATTGCCCATGACATTCCCATTGAACACCCAACTAAAAATAGCACGATAGAACTAACTACTGTTGTCTCTTGTAATATTTTTGGAAAATCGCGTAATTTTACTTCTTTATAAACAAATACCGCCAAAATAAATGTATAGACAACAGCAACTGCTGAGGCTTCAGTTGGAGTAAACACTCCTTTTAGGATTCCACCGATAATAATTACGATCAAAAATAAACTTGGGATTGCATCTATCGCAATTTTAAGAATTTGCATCATGGGGATTTTAGCGCTGGTTGGATATTTTTTACGCTTGGCATAAATCCCAGCTGTAATCATCAGCATACCTGCCATCAATAACCCTGGTACATAACCTGCTAAAAATAAAGCAGAGACTGATACTCCACCACTTGCTAAGGCATAAACTATCATTACATTACTTGGGGGAATTAATAATCCTGCTGGAGATGAGGTAATATTTACCGCCGCAGAATAGGCTGGATCATAACCTTCTTTTTCTTGCAATGGAGCCATAATACCGCCAACTGCCGCAGCAGATGCTACCGCTGAACCTGATATCGCACCAAAAAGTGAATTTGCTAAAATATTACAATGAGCTAAAGAACCTGGAAGATGCCCTACCAACGCTTGAGCAAAGGCGACTAAACGCTTAGCAATCCCTCCTGTATTCATGATATTTCCTGCGAGAATAAAAAAAGGAATCGCTAATAAAGTAAACCCATCTAAACCAATAGTTAATTTTTGCGCGATCACTGAAATCGCAGGTGTCATAGGCATTGACACACAAAGTGAAAGTAATGAGGCTATGCCTACCGCAAAGGTAATTGGCACAGAAAGTAGTAGCATCGTAAAGAAGCTACCAAATAAAACAATGACTGGAAACCAATCCATATTTTGCTCCTATTTATTAATACTTGAATAAAAAATATGAAATAGCGAATAATAAATTAATAAAATCCCACCAATAGGCATAACAACATAAATCCACTCCATGTGCCATCTTAGTGCTGGAGTTACTTGAGAGACAAATGCCGATTTTTGCATCAAAATACGTCCGCCATACACCATAAATAATGAGGCAAAAGTGATGGTAATAGCATGAATTACTTTATCAAGCCAAAATTTAATTCCAAATGGCAGTTTATTGGCAATAAAATCAATCGCTAAATGTCTTTTCAGGCCTGCTGCATATACGCCGCCTAATAAGATTAACCACATAAATAGAATTTGAGAAAACTCATCCAAGACCGTACTTGACCCACCTAAAAAATTTCTTGCAGTTACCTGATAAGTCATGCAAGAGACTAAAACAACAAGGATAGTGGAGCAAACAGCACCAAGAAGTACATTAATATAATGGGTTAATTGACGTGCAAAATACTCTATTGTTTTCATATATCCTCGTCTAAGTAATAAAAATGGGATTAGGATAACAAATCATAACCCCTACATAATTATTAAGCGGGTACATCTATAAGTTTATTTTTCTACGTTACGCGCTATTTTTAACAATATCGCAATCCTTGAAAAATCTAATTTATAGAAACCTCATTCTTATTTACCAATAATCGCATCTAAATATTTTGCAAAATCAGGCTTTTCTGTTCTAAAAGCTTCATATAAAGGTAAAGACTTTTCTTGGAATGGTGTCTTATCAACGTTTACTATCGTTACTCCCATAGTTTTCATTTTATCAAAGGCTTCTTTTTCAGACGCTGGCCAGATATTATCTTTCATTTCCAGCATAGATTCAGTAGCTGCACGTTTTACCGCCTTTTGATTTTCAGGGCTTAACGCATTAAATGCTTTGGTGCTAATTACTAAAATATCAGGCACCATTGTATGCTCATCAAGAGTTAATACCTTAGCAACTTCACCATGACGCATATCTGCAAATACAACAGGATTATTCTCACCGCCATCAACAACACCTTGTTGAATTGCAGTATATAACTCACCTTGCGCCATTGGCGTTGGAATTCCGCCTAGTGCTTCCATCATCGCAACCGCGCTCGGGCTTGATTGTACTCGGATTTTAACACCTGCTAAATCATCTGGAGTATTAATGGCTTTATTTGCATAAAAACTACGCGCACCACCATCATAATACGTTAACCCAATAAAACCTTTATCTTTAGATGAAAGCAAAATCTCTTCGCCAACTGGCCCCATTAATGTATTGTAATATGCATCTCTATCCTTAAAAATAAAAGGAAGATTATAAACGCTATAAGCGGGTGCGAAAGATTCAATAGATGCTGCATTTACTTTTACCATTTGCAGCGCATCAGAGTTCATTAGCTCTAATGATTCGCGCTCATTTCCAAGTGTTGCATTTGGATAAATGCGAATAAGAACGTCGCCATTTGTATATTCTTTGGTTTTATTTGCAAAGAATTCCATAGCTTTATGCACTGCATGAGTTCTATCTTGATTATGACTAAGCTTAAGCGTAGTTGCAGCCAAGCTTACTGAACAAATTAATCCTGATACTAGGATTGCTGAAATTACCGTTATTCTTAGTTTCATTGCGTTACCTTTTAATTGTTGGATAAATTGATTAAAAAATAAAATATTATTACAAAAAATATATGGAACTGAGGCTGCCTTAATTTAAATTAGGTATAAATAAAGATAAACTTGGTATATAGCTAACTAGCATCAGCATTACAAGCATAGCGATTAAAAAAGGCCACAATGCAACCGTGATTTTTTCGATAGATACATTCGCGATGCCGCTTGCAATAAATAAATTAGCACCTAAAGGAGGTGTACAAAAACCTATAGCTAAATTTACAGTCATAATAATCCCAAAATGGATAGGATCTATGCCTAAGGTGATTGCAATTGGTAACAAAATTGGTGTTAAAATAATAATTGCTGCAATAGTTTCCATAAACATACCAACAAGAAGCAGCATAAGATTAATTAATAAAAGAATCACAATAGGATTATCCGAAAACTGGCTAATCGTATTAGCTACTAAAACAGGAACTTTTTGCAAGGTTAATAAACGCCCAAAAGCTGCTGCCATTACCACCATAACCAGAACAGTTGCTGAAGTTAAACTTGCTTTTTTAAAGATATTAGGTAAATCTTTAAGTTTAAGATCGCTATAGACAAATACGCTGATTAATAGAGCATAAATAACCGCAACGCCAGCAGCTTCTGTAGGTGTGAAAATACCTCCATAGATGCCACCGAGGATGATTACAGGCACAATAAGCGCCCAAATTGAATGCTCTCTTAAAGCTCCTTTTTTTGGAGCTAATCTATCTGTATTTGCGTTTATCTTTATGCTTATATTTAATTTTGTATTTGGTTGAGCTTGGGCTTGATATTGCTCTTTTTGAGAATTATTGTTTGATACTTTCATTATTGATAAATTATTTCTAAGCACAATTCTTGAAACTAGCATAAACCCTATTGAAAATAAAACACCAGGTACTATTCCTGCCATAAATAGTGCACCGATAGATTGATTTGCGGTAACTCCATAAATAATCAAAGGAATAGACGGTGGAATCATCACTCCTGTAATTCCAGCTGCGGAGGTTAATGCTGCGGAAAAATCCTTATCATAACCATGTTTTTCCATCTCTGGGATCATCGTACTCCCAATTGCGGCAACTGTTGCTGGGGATGAGCCTGAAATTGCCGCAAAAAACATACATGCTAAAACATTAACATAGGCAAGCCCTGCTTTAAATCTTCCAACTAAGCCGTAAGCAGTGCTAACAATTCGGCGTGATAATCCGCCTTGTTGCATAATCTCACCTGCTAAAACAAACATGGGAATGGCAACTAATGGAAATGAATTTCCGCCCATAATTGCAGATTTTGCAAGCATATTAATATTTGGCGTACCTGCTAAATGTTCCAAAACAACCAAAGATGAAACGCCCAAACACACTGCGATAGGTGCGCCACATAAAATCAAAATAATGAATACTGAAAATAAAACAAATGAAATCATTTTATTAAGTCCTAATTAAGGTTCTCATTAATACTATTTATTGGCCTATTTATTAAATAAATATCTTCAATGATCAAACGAATCAAGCGATGCATCGATAATAATGCACCAAAAGGCAATGATGCATATAGCCAGCGCATTCCCACTGCTTGATCTGTAAAAGGCCACACTAGAACAATAGAGCTTTGCTGAGTAATCATCGTACTCGTAGCTTGTTTTAGTCCATAGATAAGGAGCTTGTACATAAACCATAAAATGATGATATTCGTAAGTATTGTAATAATTTTAAATAAGATAGGTGGAAGCTTATTGATTAATAACGTTACGCTTACATGTCTACGTGTTTGAAAACCATAACTAACACCAACCCAAATAAACCAGATAAAGCACCATTGCACGAGCTCTTCAGACCAACTTAAGGAGCTTTCAAAAATATAGCGACAAACGACTTGTAATCCAATCAAAGCGGTAATACATACCAATAATATTGATACCATCCAAGCTTCAAAATTAACATCAAGTATACGTAATATTTTCATAGAGACTCCGTCTCGTTCAGTAAGCTTTGGTGGCTATAAGCTTATGATTTTTATTAAATAAAAACTGTAGGGACGCTATACTCATATTGAGATGCTATTTACTTTTTATCAAGCAACTCGAACCATTTTTTATCGATCTTTTGACGAAACTGATCAATTAAAGGTAGGCTAATTTGTTGAAAAGCTTTACGTTCATCAATAGTTAAGCGCGTTATGGTAAGTCCTGCTTTTTCAATAGCGGCAAGATCAGCATCTTCTTCTTTAGTTACTAAATCCTGCTGATAATCAACTGCTTGTTTTAGAGCTTGATCTATCCAAGATTTTTCTTCATCCGTAAAATTAGCATAAAAATCAGGATTAGCAAGGACGATATGCGTGGTATAAACATGTTCTGACATGGTTAAAAAATTTTGAACCTCATAAAAACGTGATTGATAGATATGTCCTAAAGGATTTTCTTGCCCATCAATCACCCCTTGTTGCAAGGCTGAATAGACTTCATTAAATGACATTGGAGTTGGATTTGCGCCCATTAATTTAAATAATTCAATATGCGCTGCAACTTGCATGGTTCTTATTTTAACGCCTTTTAAATCATCAGGAGTTCTAATTGCACGTTTATTATTGGTGATTTGGCGTACACCATTTTCCATCCAACCTAAACCAACTAACTCTAAATTAACTGCATTTTCTAATAATGCTTTACCTAAATCTCCATTTAAAACACGCAAAGCACTAGCACGATCTTCAAATATAAACGGTAATCCTGTAATACTATACACAGTATCCCAACCAGCTAAAATATCTGAAGAGGGTGAGGTCATGTCAATAATTCCTGATTGCACTGATTCTATTAACTCGCGATCTCCGCCAACTTGTCCATTTGGAAAAATCTCAACGACGATATTCCCATTTGAAAGATCTTTTAAGACATCAGAAAACTTAAGCCACGCTTTGTGCATATGATAAGACTCAGATGCACCATGCCCAACTTTAATAACTTTTTTAGCAAGTACAAAATTAGAACCAATCAATAAAGTTAGCGTCATAAATAAAACTTTAACAGAATATTTCATCAGTAAATCCTCTTGTTTGTGTTAGTAAAAGTGTCTATATGGATGGAAATATATAATTGTTTTATTTCAAATTACTTAAGATAGTTTGCTACAAATGATATTTAATCAACGCCCCAGCCAACCGCCATCAACTACTAAAGTATGTCCATGAATATATCTCGCAGCATTTGAAGCTAAAAAGACAGCGGCTCCAGCGATATCTTCAGGATTACCCCATCGACCTGCGGGAATTCTATCCATAATCTGCGCATTTCTTGTAGGATTGTCCAAAAGGGCAGTATTCATATCGGTTTTCATATATCCAGGGGCGATGCAATTTACATTAACTCCAAGAGATGCCCACTCGTTCGCTAATGATTTTGAAAATCCCATTACTGCTGCTTTACTGGCAGCATAAGCTGGTACAGTCATTCCACCTTGGAAGGAAAGTAAAGACGCTAAATTTATGATTTTGCCAGAGCCTTGATTAATCATTATTTTCCCAACCTCCTGACACATAAAGAAAATTGCACTAGCATTGATATCTAAAACCTCATCCCAATCTTTTTTAGGAAAAGCAATAGATTGGTGACGACGTTGAATTCCTGCATTATTAACTAGAATATCTATTGCCCCAAATCTTTCTACAATCCGGGCAATACAAGCATGATATTGATCAAAATCGGCTAAATTAAATGCAAAAGACTCACATTTAACACCAATAGCGGCAATCTCTTGTTCTATCTCGATATTTTTTTGTGTACTGATAATCGCGATATGCGCTCCAGCTCGTGCAAGTTCTAATGCAATGGCTTTACCTAAACCACGATTACCACCTGTAACGATCGCTATTTTCCCTGTTAAATCAAATATAGACATTTTATAACCTTTTGATTAATAATTAAATTCATACATAACTTTAATTGAATCTTTACCGCTAAGGGCACGCTCAAAACCTTGTTGCGCCGCATCTGGTGCTAACACTGTAATTAAAGACTCAAATGGGAAATCTTGCGTGATTAGAGTAATTGCCTCTTCAAAATCTTCAGACGTATAAACCCGCGTACCTATTACGGTTAGTTCTTTAAACTCAACATCTAACAAAGGAAATTCTGGTGGAAATTTATAAGAACCGACGATCTCTAGCGTGCCTTGGACGCGTACAACTTTAGTCAAAATAGCCGCAACGCTTGGATGAGCTGCGCAATCAAACGCAATATCTACGCCATGCCCTTGGGTTAAAGCTCCAATCTCATCAATTACACTTTGCGTGCTTGGGTCTATCACGGTAAAACCTAAGTTTTTGGCAAAATTACGTCTAAATGCATTAACTTCGACAACAATAATTTGGCTTGCTTTACCAATTTTTAAAACGGAAGCGACGCATAATCCTATCGTTCCAGCTCCAAATACAACTGTAGATGCACCTGCTTTAAAACCTGCACGCTTTACCGCATGGACTCCAACTGCAAGCGGCTCAACAAAGGCGCCTAATTTTAAAGATAAGCTTGCAGGCAGTACATGAATCTTATCGGCACTTACTTTTACATATTGCGCCATGCCTCCATTAACATCAATCCCATACAGCTTTAAGCTTTGACAAACATGAGGAAAACCAGAATTACACGCAAGGCAAGATCCACACATAATTAAAGGGCGCACAGTAACTGGTGCTCCTTTAGCAAAGTGATTATTGCCAATTTCGATCACACCTGAAAATTCATGCCCCATAATTAAAGGTGCTTTTGCACGAGGATGTACCCCCGCATAAATATTTAAATCAGAGCCACAAATACCAGCATAAGCGACCTTAATTAAAACCTCATCACTATTAATTGCAGATTCCAATAAGCTAGGTACTGTTTCAAGTTTTATATTTTCTTTACCATGATAAACAATTGCTTTCATATTATTTCCCTAATTGATTTTATTAATAGGATAACTTGGAAGATTACCCATAACGACACGTAAAGCCTCTTCGGCGACTTTACGTTTTAATTCTTGTCCTGATTGCTCAGAATGCCATGCCATATGCGGTGTACACAGGAAGTTTACTAGTTTTAATAAAGGGTTATTAGGATCAATTGGTTCTTTTTCTAAAACATCAAAACCTGCACCAGCAATCGTTTTATTTTCAAGAGATTGTAAAAGCTCAGCCTCATTCACAATGCCGCCACGTGCGGTATTAATAAGATAAACCGATGGCTTTAATAATTTAAATTCTTTAGCGCCGATTAGATTTTGAGTTTGCTCTGTTAAGGGGATATGTAAAGAAATAATATCTGCTCGTTTACATAAATCTTCAAGAGAAACTTCCTCAATAAAATCAGGGATAGAATCATTCCAGCCAAGAGGATCAAATCCAATAACTTTTGTACCTAAGCCATGCATTTTTCGTGCATAGCTACTTCCAATACGCCCTAAACCAATCACACCAACAGTTTGTTCTTGCAGTCTATATATCGGTACAGATTGATTAAAATCCCAAATATTATTCTTAACATTTTCATTAGTAGATACAATCTTACGCGCTAATGCTAAAGATAATGAAACAGCATGATCCGCGACCTCATGCACCCCATAATCAGGCACATTACAAATTTGAACTTTATATTTAGTTGCGGCATCAATATCAATATTATTTACCCCAACGCCATAACGCACGACTACTTTAAGATTGGGTAAATTCTTAAAAACATACTCAGTAAACGGTGCGTATTGATTAAGTAAACCATGGGCATTTTGACATTGATCAATCAGATCTTGCTCTGTTTTACATGCAAGCCACTTAACTTCTCCTGATTTATTTTTCAATACATTTTTTTCAATATCAATAGAATCATGGTCACAATCACAAACATAAATATTTTTCATCATCTTACCTTCATTAACAATATTTTTAAAAAATATTTTTAAAAACAATATTTTTAAATAAATGGAATAGCG
>BHEQ01000024.1 GCA_003864535.1 Gammaproteobacteria bacterium | reverse complement strand
AATAACTAATCCAAATCTATCTGAAGAAATTAGAACTATCTAAAAAGGGAAATGAATTGTTAGATAAATTTAGACATGACAAATTATTGTAATAATTATATTAGAGGAAAGAATATAAGGGACTATTTAGATTGAACTTTACACTTCAATCTAATGAGAAACTAGCTCCCTTTCTATTCGGAGAGGGTTGGGGTGATGCTTCTTTTATTCTTCAATAAATATTAATGCAACCGAATTAACACAATAACGTTTTTTTGTGGGCGCAGGACCATCATTAAATAAATGACCTAAATGTGCATCGCAAACAGGACATCTTATTTCTGTGCGTATTTTATTATGCCGATCATCTTCTAGTGTCTTAATTTTGCTTACGCTTGCCTCTTCAGAAAAACTCGGCCAGCCACATGCTGCATTAAATTTATCCGTACTGACAAATAAACGTGTTTGGCAGCAGACACAAACATAAGAGCCTTGCTTATCAAAATCATTATACTCTCCAGAAAACGGAGCTTCAGTGCCGCCGTTTCGTGTCACCGTAAATACATCTTCCTTCAATCTGTTGCGCCATTCATCGCTTGAGATATTTTGATAAAGTCTTTTTTTGTCTTCAATTTCAGTCATATTTTACACCTAGCGCTTTTATTAAATACTTAAGAATTAAAGTATAATGAAATAAATTAGAAAATGAAACAAGCATTTATAATAGTTATGCGCACGAGAGATATTCATGTCGCTATATATTTTAAATCTGCAAAAATTAGTGATAATGCGTTAGAATTAGAGCCTTGTACTAAACATTACACTAAACATATTCCTTGTTTTATTTGCTTATTTTATTTTACTAAATTTATTTACTAAAAGGTCTTTCGTATCTTGGCTAAAATTATCGCGATAACAAATCAAAAAGGTGGCGTTGGCAAAACGACAACTACCATTAATTTAGCTGCATGCTTAGCTGCACTTAAGTCACGCCCACGTGTCCTCTTGATTGATCTTGATCCGCAAGGCAATGCGACGATGGGAAATGGCATTAATAAGCATGATATAAAAGTTAGCAGTCTCCATGTTTTATTGGAAGAGGCGGATATTTTAGATAGTATTATCAATATTGATAAAACTAAGCTGCGTTTGATTCCAGCTAATCATGAATTAACAGGGGCTGAGATTTTATTGGCGCAAAAGCCTCAAGGTGCTTACGCGCTTAAGAATGCACTGAGCAAAATTGAGGCTAATTTTGATTACATTTTACTTGATTGCCCACCTTCTTTAAATATGCTCACAGTTAATGCCTTAACCGCTGCTAACAGCGTGCTAATCCCCGTGCAATGTGAATATTATGCGCTCGAGGGAATTTCTGCATTATTAGAAACTTTAGAGCAAATCAAGCAAACAACTAATCCAAATTTGGCGATTGAAGGCGTGTTACGCACGATGTTTGATAGCCGTAATAATCTCGCGCTTGAAGTATCGGAACAATTAGAAAAGCATTTTGGCGATGTAGTTTTTAAAAGCATCATCCCAAGAAGCGTGCGCTTAGCTGAAGCTCCAAGTTTTGGTGAGCCAATTAATATGTATGATCCATCTTCAAAAGGCGCTTTAGCCTATGCCGCGTTGGCAGCTGAACTAGTTAAACGCAATAAAGTCAAAAAGAGTGTGCTTGTATGAGTAAAAAGAGCCGTTTAGGCAGAAGCTTAGATATATTATTGAGCCAAACAAAATCGCTAGATCAAACTAATAAATCCGATGAAATTAAGCAAGATAGCAATTATGATCATGTAATTAATATGCCAATTGAAGCTCTTCAAGTTGGGCAATTTCAACCACGAAAATATTTTGATGAAACGGCACTTTTAGAATTATCTAACTCAATTAAAGCTCAAGGAATCATCCAGCCATTAATTGTGCGTGTTTTAAATGATGCTGTTGCAGGTGCGGCTCAGTATGAAATAATCGCTGGTGAGAGGCGTTGGCGTGCAGCTCAGCTTGCGCAGTGTCATAAAGTTCCTGTAATTATTAAAGAGATTTCAGACCAAGAAGCATTAGCAATCTCGATCATAGAGAATATTCAACGTGAGGATTTAAATGCGATAGAAGAGGCGCAAGCACTCGCGCAGCTAATTAACCAATTTGAATTGACTCATCAAGAAACTGGTGATTTAGTGGGAAGATCGCGCTCTGCAATATCAAATTTATTACGCTTATTAGATCTTTTCCAGCCAGTCCAAGAAATGCTTGTGCTTAAAAAAATAGAAATGGGGCATGCACGTGCATTATTAGCTCTGGTGGGACAAGATCAATTAGAAATAGCTAACCTTATTATATTAAGGGGACTGTCAGTCCGTGAAACTGAAAATTTAATTCGCAACCAAAAAACAGCTAATTTACCTAATTCACCTAAATTAACTCAGGTTGATCCTAATATTTCCGCATTAGAGCGAAAATTAAGTGAGACTTTAGGGAGTAAGGTGAGTTTTAAGCATCAAACAAGTGGTCAAGGACAAATTCTAATTAAATATCACTCGCTAGAAGAGCTTGATGGAATTATTAGTAAAATCAAATAGATTATATGATTATTGACTGTTTTTTTGCAACTCCTACTACAGCTTAACAACATGCAGTGCATATTTAATCTAATTTTTGCATTGACCAAAGTCATATTTAGAACTTATAATCCTTTCGTTTTATGCTTTTAAAAACTAATGGAATAAAATGATTGCTAATATGATTAAAGCGCAGGCACTTGTAATATTAACCTTAAGTATTTTAGCGTTAATACTTTCAGGTAAACTTGCATTTTTATCCGTTTTAGCCCCAGGACTTGCGGTATTTATTCCAAATTGTTTAATGGCAAAAAATCAAATAGCTTTTAAAACAAACCCAGTATTTTTATTGCTGTGTATGTTATTAAGACCAATTATAATTATTATTTTATTAATGATTTCAATTAAATTATTAATAAATATTAATTGGATCTGGTTTCTTTTAAGTGTGGTAATGACATTAATGGCGATTAAAATCCCTTTTATTGTACTGATCCTTTTTCCTACTCATATTAATAAAGATTAATTGAACTATGGCAGTACAAGAACTTACCGCAAAAGAATATATTATGCATCATCTAACCAACCTAACCAATACAGGTAAGGCACAAGGGTTAGATGCGCAGAACTTCATTGATTTTAGTGTATTTAATGTTGATACTCTAATTTGGTCACTGATTGCAGGAGCTCTAGGCTTTTATGTATTTTATAAAGCCGCGCAAAAAGCAACTCCTGGAGTGCCTGGGCGCTTCCAAATGGCAATAGAGATGCTAATTGAGATGGTTGAAAATCAATCTAAATCTTTGGTTAATAGTGAAAGTCGCTATATTGCACCTTTAGCACTTACGATTTTCTTCTGGGTTGTTATCATGAACTCATTTGACTTAATTCCTGTTGATCTACCCTCAGTAATCCTTGCGATGTTCACTGACGATATTCATTATTTACGTGTCGTTCCTACCGCAGATCCAAGCTCTACACTTGGCATGGCTCTTGGGATTTTAATTCTGACTATTTATTATGGAATTAAAGTAAAAGGTTTCGGTGGATTCTTACATGAACTTTTTGGAGCTCCATTTGGGGCGAAATGGTACTTAATTCCTTGTAACTTTATGCTTAATATTGTTGAATACGTTGCTAAAACACTATCTTTAGGGATCAGGCTTTTTGGTAATATGTTTGCAGGTGAATTAGTCTTTTGTCTGATCGCTTTATTAGGCGGTATGGCAGGGATTTATGGCATGGGTATGCATTTAATTGCAGGCACTGCATGGGCTATCTTCCATATTTTAGTTATTTTACTCCAAGCCTATATTTTTATGATGCTCTCTCTTGTTTATATCGGACAAGCTCATGAGCATCATTAATCTATACTGGTTTATTTCAGAACTTTTAGCACGGCTAAGTTAAGCCGTGCAAAGTAATAAAAGAATAAGTTCATTTTTAGTAGTGATTATTGTTTTATTTTTATCTTAGTTTTATCTTATTTTTATTTTAGTTTTTATACATTTATTTTATACATTTATTTGGAGTCTTATATTATGGATACTGTTCCTGCCGTAGCTAACCTTATTCCTGCAGTAGTTAATCTTATTCCTTTAGCGTTTGGGCTAATTGTAGCTTTTGGTGCAGCTGGTGCTGCAATTGGTATTGCATTAGTTGGTAGTAAGTATATTGAATCATCAGCGCGTCAGCCTGAAATGATGGATAAACTATTAGGCAAAGTTATTTTATTAGCAGGCCTTATTGATGCGGCATTTATCATAGGCGTTGCAGTTGCCTTTGCTCTTCTTTTTATTGCTTAAGCTACATTTTATCCGCGCAAAGACATTAAGACTTAAACCTTAAGAATTAAATCTTAAAACTTAAATCTTAGTGTCTATAATGCTTTATGAAGCCAATTAATCTTTCACATTGGAATCAAAATGAATATAAATGCTTCACTATTTATGCAATGCATCGTGTTCTTAGCCTTAGCTGGTTTTGTCATGAAATATATCTGGCCTCCATTAATTAATGCAATTGATGCAAGGCGTACCCAAATTGCAGAAGGGCTTGCCGCAGCAGAGCGCGCAAACCTTGAACAAGCACAAGCACAAGACAGTGCCAAAATCTTACTTACTGAAGCTAAAGCGCAAGCTACGGATATTATCGGTAATGCCCAAAAGCGTGCGACTGATTCTATAGAGCAATCTAAGGAGGATGCTAAAATCGAGGGTAAAAAACAGATTGCAGCTGCGCTTGATCAAATCCAGCTAGAGCGTAATCGTGCTACTGAATCCTTACGTAAAGACGTTGCAAGCTTAAGCATACTTGCTGCAAGTAAGATAATCTCTCAAGAAATTGATGAGAAATCTCATGCCAAGCTTATTGATGAGTTAGTTGCTCAACTTTAATAATTTATAAAATAGCGCACACAATCAAAGGCATTACTAAAATGGCTGATATCAAAACGATTGCAAGACCTTATGCAAAAGCCGCTTTTATGAGCGCAAAAGAACATAAAAACTATAGCGACTGGACCGGATGTTTAAACAGTGCCCAAATAGTTATGAAGGAGCGTTCAGGTGCCGAGTTATTGTGCTCACCAAGCATAAGTGATGCGCAAAAATTTTTGTTAATGTCTGAGTTAATAGCGTTAATTCCTGTAGAACCTGGATCAAGTAAGAAAAAAACAACTACGTTTGAAAACTTTATTAAAGTATTGATCGAGAATAAAAAACTGCGACTTCTACCTGAAATTTATGCACAGTTTGAAGCTTTGCGTTTAACTGAGCAAAGTATTATCTATGCTCAAGTTTACTCGGCATTTGAAGTAACCAAACCTCAAGAAGACTCAATAAAAACAGCCCTTACCAAGCGCTTTAAGCAAACTGTAGAGCTTGAAATTAGCATAGATCCAAGCCTTATTGGTGGGGCGGTAATTAAAGCAGGTGATTTGGTTATAGATGGTTCGATTAAATGCAGACTTGAAAAATTAAACCAGATATTATCGCATTAAGCTTTTATATTAAATTTTCACATTAAATTTTTTATATTAAGCAACAATAGTAAGCAATTGATAACAATTTAGATTCTTAATTATTTATTTAGAGTAAAGGAAGATTTAAAGATGCAACTTAATCCATCTGAAATCAGTGATCTCATTAAAGCCCGTATCGAAAAATTTGATGCTAACGCCGAAGCCCGTACTGAAGGCACAGTTGTTAGTTTAACCGACGGCATTGCACGTATTTATGGACTTGAAGCTGCGATGCAGGGGGAAATGATTGAGTTTCCTCATAATATTTTTGGATTAGCCCTTAACCTTGAGCGTGACTCTGTTGGTGTGGTTGTTTTAGGTGACTACACAAAAATTACTGAAGGCGACACGGTTAAATGTACGGGACGTATTCTTGAAGTCCCAATCGGTCCTGAATTACTCGGACGTGTTGTCGACTCACTGGGCAAGCCAATTGATGGTAAAGGTCCAATTAATAGCAAGCTTACCAGCCCTATTGAAAAGGTCGCACCTGGCGTTATTGAGCGTAAATCTGTAGATCAGCCTTTGCAAACAGGATTTAAATCAGTCGATGCGATGGTACCAATTGGGCGCGGGCAACGTGAGTTAATTATTGGAGATCGCCAAACTGGTAAAACAGCAGTTGCGATAGATACCATTATTAATCAAAAGCATACTGGGGTTAAATGTATTTATGTCGCGATTGGTCAAAAAAACTCAACGATAGCGAATATTGTACGCAAACTTGAAGAGCACGACGCAATGGCACATACGATTGTTGTGGCAGCTGGTGCATCCGACGCTGCGGCGATGCAGTATCTATCCGCATATGCTGGCTGTACTATGGGTGAATATTTCCGTGATCGCGGTGAAGATGCTTTGATAGTTTATGATGATCTAACTAAGCAAGCTTGGGCATATCGCCAAATTTCTTTATTATTAAGACGACCTCCTGGGCGTGAGGCTTATCCTGGTGATGTGTTTTATCTCCATTCACGCCTGCTTGAACGCGCCGCTCGTGTTAATGAACAATATGTTGAAGAGTTTACAGAAGGTAAAGTTAAGGGTAAAACTGGTTCTTTAACCGCGCTCCCAATCATTGAAACTCAAGCGGGTGATGTTTCCGCATTTGTTCCAACAAATGTAATCTCAATCACCGATGGTCAAATATTTTTAGAGTCAGATTTATTTAATGCAGGTATTCGCCCTGCGATCAATGCTGGTATTTCGGTATCACGTGTTGGTGGAGCTGCGCAAACTAAGATTATTAAAAAACTTGGTGGCGGGGTGCGTTTAGCACTTGCGCAATATCGCGAGCTTGCTGCATTTTCTCAGTTTGCTTCAGATCTTGATGAAATTACGCGCAAGCAGCTTGAGCGTGGTCAACGGGTTATGGAATTAATGAAACAAAAACAATATTCTCCATTATCAGTTAGTGAAATGGCGGTTATGCTTTACACGGTTGAAAAAGGATTTTTGGATGATATTGAAATCGCTAAAATTGCCGATTTTGAAAAAGGCTTATTAGGTTATATCAAAGCAAATCATACTGAGTTAATGACTCAAATTGATGCTACTGGCAATTATAATGATGAAATAGACGCAACTTTTAGAAAATCTATTGAAGATTATAAAGCCAACGAAACGTGGTAATAATTTTAATTTAGAAACTTAAAAGTATAAAAGCAAAATAGGTATAGTGATATTTTGATTTATTTTAATTTTATTTAAACTAATTTAAACTAAATCATACTCACTATAATTTTATTAACGCTTAGCAAATTTGGATTATAAATGGCCGGCGGTAAAGAAATACGAAATAAGATCAAAAGCATTAAAAGCACGCAGAAGATTACGCGGGCAATGCAAATGGTAGCAGCAAGTAAAATGCGCAAAGCCCAAGAACAAATGCAGGCAACGCGCCCTTATGCGCGGCAGATTTTGCATCTTGCGGCACATTTATCTAAAGCATCTCATGATGATAGGCATCACTTTATGAGCGAGCGCGAACTTAAACGCATCGGTATTATTGTGATTAGTTCTGATCGTGGCTTATGTGGCGGCTTAAATAGCAATCTATTTAAAGAAGTATCTTTGCATATGAAGCAATGGGATGATCAAGCAATCCCTGTTGATGTGGTCTCTGTTGGGAATAAAGCGATAGGATTTTTTAAGCGTTATGGCGGACAGGTTTTAGCTACAGCAAGCCATTTGGGTGATAGCCCAAGTATTGAGCAATTATTAGGCGTAATGAAAGTAATGCTCGATGCCTATGATGAAGGCAAAATAGATAGACTTTATATATTTGGTAATATATTTGTAAATACCATGGTTCAAAAACCTGGGCGGATTCAATTATTACCACTTAGCAATCAAACCGAGCTTTTAAGTTTAAGCAATAAAAGCACAGTATCTGCAAGTGATACCCAAGCAAATACTGATTTACCCGAAACTCAATATAGCTGGGATTATGTATATGAGCCTTCAGCTAAGAGTTTGCTTACATTAGTGCTTAAGCGTTATATTGAAACTATTATTTATCAATCAACAGTTGAGAATGTAGCTTGTGAGATGGCAGCGCGTATGGTTGCCATGAAAGCAGCTACAGATAATGCAGGAAATATTATTGATGAATTGCAGTTAATTTATAACAAAGCACGTCAAGCATCTATTACTCAAGAATTAACTGAAATTATAGGTGGCGCTGCAGCCGTAGCATAAGCTTTTGCTAACTAGTTGCTCGTGCAGAGTATTCATAATTTATTTTTTATTAGAGGTTTTAAAATGTCAGGAAAAGTTGTTCAGGTTATCGGCGCGGTAATTGATGTTGAGTTCCCAAGAGATGCTGTCCCTAAGATTTATGATGCACTTAAGGTTGATACAGGTCTTGTTTTAGAAGTCCAACAACAATTAGGCGATGGAATCGTGCGCACGATTGCGATGGGATCATCTGATGGCTTGCAGCGTGGGGTTAATGTTGAAAACACAGGCAGACCTATCTGCGTCCCTGTTGGCAAAGGTACACTTGGACGCATCATGGATGTGCTGGGTAATCCTGTTGATCATGGCGGTGATGTCGTTGCTGATGATCATTGGGAAATTCATCGTAAAGCTCCAAGTTATGAAGATCAATCTGGATCAACCGAACTCCTAGAAACAGGCATTAAAGTAATTGATTTACTTTGCCCTTTTGCTAAAGGTGGTAAAGTCGGTTTATTTGGTGGTGCAGGTGTTGGTAAAACCGTTAATATGATGGAACTTATCAATAATATTGCTAAAGCCCATGCGGGACTTTCCGTATTTGCAGGTGTTGGTGAGCGTACCCGTGAAGGTAATGACTTCTATCATGAAATGAAAGATTCAAATGTTTTAGATAAAGTTGCGATGGTTTATGGGCAAATGAATGAACCACCAGGATGCCGCTTACGTGTTGCTTTAACGGGCTTAACTATGGCGGAATATTTCCGTGATGAAGGCCGTGATATTTTATTTTTTGTAGATAATATTTATCGTTATACCTTAGCTGGAACAGAAGTTTCTGCACTTTTAGGACGGATGCCATCAGCGGTAGGCTATCAGCCAACATTAGCCGAAGAGATGGGCGTTTTACAAGAGAGGATAACTTCAACCAAGAAAGGCTCTATCACTTCAATTCAAGCTGTTTATGTACCTGCGGATGATTTAACTGATCCATCTCCAGCAACTACATTCTCACATTTAGATGCAACCGTTGTACTTTCGCGTGATATCGCCTCTTTGGGTATTTATCCTGCGGTAGATCCACTCGATTCAACCTCGCGTCAGCTTGATCCTCTTGTTGTAGGACAAGAGCATTATGATGTTGCGCGTGGTGTACAAAGTATCTTACAGCGCTATAAAGAGCTCAAAGATATTATCGCAATACTTGGAATGGATGAGCTTTCAGAAGATGATAAATTAGTTGTTTATCGGGCGCGTAAAATTCAGCGTTTCTTATCCCAGCCTTTCCATGTTGCGGAAGTATTTACAGGCTCTCCAGGTAAATATGTACCTCTAAAAGAAACTATCTCAGGATTTAAAGCTATTTTAAATGGTGATTATGATCATCTTCCAGAACAAGCATTTTATATGGTTGGCGGTGTTGCTGAAGTTGTTGAACGTGCAGCTAAGTTATAAATTATCCAAGCATCTAGAAGGATCAATCTTCCATGAATACTTTAAAAATCAGTATTGTTAGCCAAGAAAAATCACTTTTCTCAGGGATAGCCACAGCAGTATCTGCAACTGGTGCAACTGGCGAGCTTGGTATTTTGCCAGGGCATACGCCCTTATTAACTGCTCTGTCACCTGGGCAGGTTCGGGTTACTTTAGAATCTGGCAAAGAGGAATTATTTTGGGTTTCAGGGGGGATTTTAGAAGTCCAGCCAAATCAAGTAATCGTCCTCGCAGACGCTGCTGATCGCGCCGCAGATTTAGATGAAGTCGCGGTTAATAATGCACGCAAACAAGCTCAAGCACAGCTAGAGAATGCCAAATCTAAATTTGATCATTCACGTGCATCCGCTGAGCTTGCTGAGATTACCGCACAGTTAAAAGCTATCGAGCGTTTACGTAGCTCCAAGCAGCGGTAAAATTCTAATAGTGATCATGATTTATAATTAGATTAGGGTGGTTGCAAGTAATGCAACTGCCCTTTTATTTTTCAGATTGCTTTTTAAATAAAGGCAATATACAATACCGCTCCTTATTTTGTGTGTTGAGTTGCTAGCTTTTTATATATTTTTTATTCTATGGCTTACTAATTTACATCAAAATATCTCCTTGTTTTACCTGATAATAACTAATATATATCAGGAAAACTTTAACTTTAAATCCTTAAGGAGCAATTATGCGTCATTATGAAGTTGTCTTTCTGGTCCATCCTGATCAGAGTGAGCAAGTTCCAGCTATGATTGAGCGTTATCGCGCAATCATAGAAGAAGAACAAGGTAAAATCCATCGCCTTGAAGACTGGGGTCGTCGTCAATTAGCCTATCCAATTCAAAAAGCTCATAAAGCACATTACGTGTTAATGAATATTGAAACGACTAAACATGCTTTAGTTGAATTACAAAGTGCTTTTCGTTTTAACGATGCTGTCGTTCGCCATATGATTTTAGCGCGTGATGCTGCAGTTACTGAGCCATCTCTTCTTATTAAAGTAAGAGAAGAACGTCGCGAATCAGAGAATAATCATTCAGAGCATCATTCAGATCGTGATTCAGAGCAGCAGCATCACGCAGCTGCTGATCACGATACGATCCACACATCTGAAGATCATTTAGCCGAAGCTGAGTAATTAACTAATAAGGATTGACTATGTCACGCTATTTTCGTCGTAAAAAATTCTGCCGTTTTACCGCAGAAAAAACAGTTGAAATCGATTATAAAGATTTAAACACCCTCAAAGCATATGTTACTGAAACTGGGAAAATTGTTCCTAGCCGTGTAACAGGAACAAGCGCACGCTATCAACGCCAGCTCTCGACTGCTATCAAACGTTCACGCTATTTGGCTTTAATGCCATATACTGATCAACATTAATATTAGGAGCTTAAGATGAAAGTAATTCTTTTAGAAAAAATCAATAAGCTTGGACTATTAGGGGAAACCGTTAATGTTCGTTCTGGATATGCGCGTAACTTTTTAATTCCACATGCAAAAGCCACTGAAGCAACTGCGGTTAATCTTGCTAAGTTTGAAGAACGCCGTGCCGATATTGAAAAACATCAAGCAGCTATTTTAGCCGATGCTCAAGCTCGTGCGGAAAAACTTGATGGCGTTAAGATTGATATGTCAGTAAAAGCTGGATCAGAAGGGCGTTTATTTGGCTCGGTAACATCTCAAGACATCGCAGATGCCTTTACAAATGCAGGTGTTAAAGTATCTAAATCTGAAGTGCGCATAACTAATGGTGCAATTCGTGCAATTGGTGAACATCCTGTTGCATTACATTTACATGCTGAAGTTAATATTCAAATTCAAGTAAATGTTGTTCCTGAATAAATAAATATTTTATTTATTATGATATAAACAAACCGTCATCTGGCGGTTTTTTTATATCTGTTACCACGGCAAGCTAAAAACTTATCAAAACTAAATAAGCTTAGCTATTTTATTACTAAAGTTTTGGAGTTCATTTTACATCAAAATTGCAATGTAATAAATTGAATTAATTGATTTTTTTCTTTATTGATAATATATCAACCACTAGTTCATAATTTTTATCTCCTAAAATATCTTTGATACTGCCAACCGCTTGCGCTGCCAATGATTAGAAAGCTGTGTTTTAACATTATGGGTATGAATCCATTGTGTCGGTAAAATTTCCTGTGCCGCAATCCCCATCGGCATACCATATTTATAATAAGCTTACCAGCAGCATAATCACGCAGTGTTACAGCTACATTGCCTAATTGATTTATTTTAATAAAGCTCATGATAATTCTTCTAGCGTTAAGCTTATGCTATTTTGTAAAGTACCTTTTTGTAGAATTTGCAAAACATAGCCGCTAATTGTTTCTGAAAAATTAGGGAGCATGTTTAAATCACACTCCCAATGAGCAATATTTCCTAAGACATTATTAACGAGTGTGCGAATTTCGTGAACACTCATTTGATCTTTCCATGCGGTATGATAAAAATCAAGCCATTGTTGGTCATCTTGAATAATATAATGCTCTAATTGACCATTAACATAGCGCGAGCCCCGATAGTAAACAATTAAAGCAGCTAAAGAAAAGCA
This sequence comes from Gammaproteobacteria bacterium, assembly GCA_003864535.1. Taxonomy (GTDB): domain Bacteria; phylum Pseudomonadota; class Gammaproteobacteria; order Cardiobacteriales; family Wohlfahrtiimonadaceae; genus BHEQ01. Next base: position 1,666 of record BHEQ01000024.1, on the reverse strand, counting down.
TAAATGAGGTGGTAGCTGCCCTGTTTGGCGTTGATATTTTAGGAGTTGGGGTAAATTTCTAGTTTTAAATTTACTCATACCATTTAGTGCAATCGATGCAAGTAAGTGTTTAATATGAGGATTGTTAAAGCGCTTGAGTACCTCGCGTGCAAACATCTTTAAATCTTCTTCAGGCAATATTAATGTGGGAATAATTTCGTTAAAAATAAGCTCTTCTAGAAAACTATTAAGCACAGGATTATTTAAAGCTGCGCTCACAGTATCAATCCCAGCTAGATATGCAACGGGGACTAAAGCTGTATGCGCTCCATTTAAAATCGCTACTTTTTGCTGCTTATACGGCGATATATCATCAGTAATAATGATATTAAGGGGGTAGATATCTTGTTTTAAACGTTTTTTAAATTCTTGCTGTTCATTTTGTGGAACTTCAATCACCCAAAGATAAAAATATTCGGCGGCAACTAAAAAATCATCCCGAACCCCAATCTCTTGCCAAAGAGAGGCCGCGCGTTCATGCGGAAAACCAGGTACAATGCGATCAACTAAGCTTGAATAAAACTTATTTTCTTCATTTATCCAACGTATAAATTGCGCATCTAAATTCCAAAGGTGTGCATATTTGAGTACATACTCCTTTAAAGTAGCCCCATTATCTTCGATAAGTTCGCAAGGAATAATTGTCATACCTCTTGATATACCTTTTGATACAGCATGATTTATATTTTGAGATAAATCACTTTTAAAGTATTCAAAGCGCGCCCATAAAAAACGGGTTAATTTTGCAGGAAAACTATGTGGCGGATGATCATTTTTTTGATTATTCTCTTCAAATACAATGCCTGCTTCAGTCGTATTAGAAAAAATCCATTCAAGATCTGGATTTTTAGCACATTCAAGCAAGGCATCAAATTCTATCGATAAATCAAGCTCTCGGGCAATACTCTCAATTAGCTTGATGTTAGAAACAAACTCGCCGTGTTCATTAATCCCGTTAATGAACGTATGATAGAGCGAATCTTGACGATTAAGGCTCCCAACTTTTTTATTTAACGAACGTTTTGCACAAATAATGCCTGCATTAAAATCAGTGTGTTCATTAAGAAGTTGAACTTGCCAGCTGATAAAGGCGCGCAGAAAATTACCCGTTCCAAATTGAAGAATTTTTTCAGGATATTTATGGGCAAGTGTCCGCTTTAAAAGGCTAAGTGAAGAGATCTGCATGTTATGACTCCAGAGATAAATAATTTTTATGCACAATGTGCATGATAAGTAATAATAAATATTATACCAAAATAAATATTATTATTTAAAATCTAACTTGTCTAGCTCAAAATAAAAATCTGGTGAATATTAAAAATAAATAATTAATATTCAAAATATTAAAAATAATTATAATTAAATATAGGTTGTTATTTGTGTATAAAAACCAGATAAAAAGTTAATATAAGTCAAGTTATTCTACATAAATATAATATATTTCAACATTTGGTAGAATATCTTTGCTATATTTAAAACTCGAAAACAACTAGATATAAGGTAACTTCTCAATAACCAAAGGTAAAAATGATATTTTTACGTTGCTCTTTCTCTAATAATTTCAAAAAGTGGCGGAATTTTACCTGCTTTGGTGATTCGATCATAAATAAAGTCCCAAAAAGAGATT
>BHEQ01000023.1 GCA_003864535.1 Gammaproteobacteria bacterium | reverse complement strand
GTCCAAGGGCACGGTGTTGCTCGCTAATCTCTTCGCGCAAACGCATTGTCGCTTCTAAATCTTCACCAATTTCCATTTTATGTTGTAAAGATTTAAATTGAGAGATCTTATCTTTCATTAGAAAATCAACACCATATAATGCAACACGGCGATAATCACCAATAATCCGCCCACGTCCGTAAGCATCTGGTAAGCCTGTTAATACGCCTGATTTGCGGCAATTAATAATGTCTGGGGTATAAATATCAAATACAGCTTGGTTATGAGTTTTACGATAATCTGAATAGATTTTAGAAACCATAGGATCAAGGGTTTTATTATAAGCTTTAGCTGAGCTTTCAACCATACGTACGCCACCATTTGGCATAATCGCACGTTTAAGAATTGCATCTGTTTGGAGACCAACTATTTTCTCAAGAGCTTGGTCGATATAACCTGGTTTATGGGATGTTATCGTGGAGGGATTATCAATATCAAAATCAAGCGGCGCATGTGTTTGATTTTCTATTTTTATGCCAGCTGATACTTTCTCCCAAAGAGTATTTGTAGCATCTGTTGCACCTGCTAGAAATGACTCATCACTTTCATAAGGAGTGATGTTTTGGTTGATAAACTCGCGAACATCAACCGTATCGTGCCAGTTGCTACCTTTAAAATTGATCCATGCTGAGGTTTGTTGTGTCATTTTTATTTCCTTATCTAAGGTATTCTTAACTTATTGGGGTTTTCTCAATATGTTAAGTGTAAGTTGAGGGATAAATTAAAGTTGTACTAAAATAAATATCTCGTCATCAGAGTAATCACAAAATCAAATTAGCATTTTATTAATAGGAGTACCTATAAAAAATAACCAGCTTGACTGTGTAATGATATCATCATTATGCGTCTATTTTTTGTGTTTTAAAGCCTATATCATCAGCAAATTCATTTAAATTTTGTGTCTAAAATATTATTCCTATTTTTACAGTACTTTATTTTACATTACTTTTATTTAAAAATATTGCCCAAAATGTTAATCCTATAAAAACAGCACCGCCAATAATATTCCCAATAGTTACTGGAATTAAGTTCTTGGTAATAAAATCAAGCATAGTAAGCTCACTAAATTGCTCTGGAGATATGTTAATAATTATCCAAAATTCAGGCTCAGCGAAATATTGGATCGCTATTGCCATAGGGATTAAGAACATATTAGCGATACTATGCTCAAAACCTAAAGCGACAAACATCGCGACAGGTAAAATCATCACTAGTATTTTATCTGTAAGCGTTTTGCCAGCGTAACTCATCCACACTGCCACGCACACCATAAGGTTAGCTAAAATACCTAAAACAAGTGCCTGCATAAAATTATGACTTAATTTGTGTTGCGCCATTTTTAAGACATAAAGTCCCCATTGACCATCGGCTAATAAATAGGATTTTCCGACAAAGATCAAAAGAACGAAGAATAATGCCCCAACAAAATTACCACAATATACAACGCTCCAATGCTTTAGCATCTTAGGTGTATCAATTTTTTTGCTCACGCGTGAAATAACTGAGAGCACAGAGGAGGTAAAGAGCTCAGCCCCCAAAATAACACATAAAATTAGCCCTAAAGAAAAGACAACTCCCCCAAGAACTTTAGTTGAACCATAAGCTAGACTACCAATTGATGCGGTAATACAAAATGCAAAAGCAATACTTATACTAACGCCACCAACAATAGCTAAGGCAAACATTTTAGGATAAGAGGTGGTTGCCTTATAAAATGCTGTGTCAGCAGCAATTTTGCTCATTTGTGGCGGTGTATTTGATATCATAATTAATATTTTCTCATGCAAGTTTATGCTCCTTTTGAAGCTTGCGCATTTTATAAGTAATTTTTATTTTATTATTGATTAATGTCGTGTTTTTCCCAAAAAAGTGAGTTTTCTTTATTTTAAAGTGCTCAAGAGTTATACTTTGCTATGGGTAAACTGAATTAAAACTACGATTAAGGATAAAAAATAATGAAAAAAACTGTTACAGGTGCTGAAGCTCGAGCAAATGCGAGATGGATGGATATAGGGACTTTAATTGCGGTATGCGTACCTATTCCATTTTTAATTTTCTGGTTCGGAGGTGCTATCTTGGTGTATGCGATGACACGTTATCATCCTAATCCTAAAGTTGGTAAATATATTCAAGCGTCTACGTACCGTTTTTATGGCGTGATGGGGTTTATCATTCCCGTTGGTACATTTATCCCTATGGGCGCACTTAAAGATTGGTTAATATTTTGGGGATGCGCCGCTATTTGTTGGATTATTCCATCTATCATGAGCTTAATCAAAATCCAAAAAGATAGCTGGGAAGATGTTGAATATGACAATAGCTTCGTAATCAATCTTCCTAAAAGATCTTAAAAGTTAATATTAAAAATTAATATTAAAAATAGATATTAAAAGTAAACATTAAAGATAAATATTAAAATAAACATGAAAAAATCTAGAAACCAACTCTATCTTAATCAAACATATTCACAACATGCAGTGTTACAGCATGAAATAGCAGATCGTTGCATTGATTATTTAAGTGATGGTGCTTTAACTCCTGCACATATTATTAATCTTTTGGCGCGTGATAGCTATTTAACAACACGGCTGCAAGCACAGTATCTTGCCGCAAATATTCAAGAAATTTTTACCATAGCAGATGCAAACTTATTAAAGCCGCATAATGCTGATTTATTAATCTCTAATTTATGTTTGCAAGATGAGGATGATATTGGCGCAGTGATTAATCTATGCTGGCATTCCCTAAAACCTGATGCACATTTGATGATTACTGCAATCGGATTTGGAAGTTTAGAGTCGTTAGTATTTGCACAAAATGCAATGCAAATTAATATCTTTCCTGAAATTAAAGCGCTTGGAAATGCGCTTCATGCTGCAGGATTTATTGAAACAGTCATGCATATTGAGAAAATAACGCTAACTTATACTAATCTGCAAACTTTATTAGATGATATTAGGATTACGGGAGTGCGTCCTTTTACTGACTTTAAAGGTCTTAGAACAGCAAGATGGTTTAAAAATTGGGAGGATGAAATGAAGCAAACCCATTTTAATGAGCAAACAGGACTCTACAGTGTCGAGTTTGAGATCATTTATGGGTCTGCAAAAATGCCTGAATTTATCGCAACTAAAGCCGAAAATGGAGTAGCTTATTTCTCTATTAAAGACTTAAAAAAAGCATAAATATTTTAAAATAAAAAGGCAATTGCAGCGTTATAGCCTGTGCGCACTGCTTTTGTATTAGCTCCCTTCTCACTTATCTCAATTAATATTAATCATAAATAACTAGGTTTTACTTATAATTTTATTGTAGTATTTGTGTGGTTTCAGAACATAATTTAAATAAAATAAGGATAATATTATGATTACTCTAAAATCTAAAATTACATTAATCTCTAGCATTTTAAGTGTTTGTTTGATTAGTACAAGTGCCAAAGCTGCTGGGCGTTTAATTGTTTATTGCTCCGCAAGTAATGAGATGTGTGAGGCGGTCATTACTGCATTTGGTAAAAAATATGAAGTTAAAACATCTTTTATCCGTAATGGTTCTGGCGCAACTATGGCTAAAATTGATGCTGAAAAAAATAATCCTCAAGCTGATGTTTGGTATGGTGGCACGCTTGATCCCCATTCTCAAGCTGGTGAAATGGGATTACTTTCGGCTTATAAATCACCTAATCTTGAGCAAATTATTGATAAATTTAGAGATCCAGCTAAAATAAAAGGTAATTATAGCTCAGTTGTTTATATGGGAATATTAGGCTTTGGAGTAAATACCAAACGCCTTAAAGAAAAAGGGATTGAAACCCCAAAATGCTGGAAAGATTTGATTAAACCTGAATTTAAAGATGAAATTCAAATAGCTGATCCACAAAGCTCAGGCACAGCCTACACAGCCATTGCAACCTTTGTGCAACTTTGGGGTGAAGAAGATGCATTTACTTACTTTAAAGAGCTTAATAAAAATATATCCCAATATACAAAATCAGGAATCACACCTTCACGCAATACCGCGCGTGGCGAAAGTATGATAGGTATTGGTTTCTTGCATGACTATAGCCTTGAGTTAGAAAATGGCGCACCGATTGAATTAATTGCACCGTGTGAAGGCACAGGTTATGAATTAGGTGGGGTTAGTATCATTAAAAATGCGCGTAATTTAGAAAATGCAAAATTATTCACTGATTTTGTCCTATCAAAAGAAGGTCAGGAAACTACTTGGAAATTAGGTAAGTCATATCAAATTCTAACAAATACAACGGCAGAGCAATCCCCAGTTGCACTTAATCCTAATAATATTAATCTTATTAATTATGATATGGATATTTATGGGGGCACTGAAATTCGGAAGAGATTAATTAATCGCTGGCTTAATGAAGTCAAATTAGCAAAATAATCCTAAGGGCACATCTATTTGTGCTCGTAATTTAAAGCTATAGGTATGCGCAATGACTATCATACATAAAATACGCTTAGAGCCTCTTGCTATCATTTGTTTAAGCGTAGTTATAATTTCTTTTTTAATATTACCTGCATTAACCTTAAGTTATGGTTTTTCAGAATCATCTAAAGAAGAGATTTTAGCGGCATTTGGCTATAGATCGCGCAACATTAGTTGGCTTTGGTTTAGTTTGCCTTGTAGCCTCATGTTCTTCCGTTATTTTATAAATGATGCTTTTTTACGTATCCGCTTTGATATTTATACACATATTATAGCGGTAGGAATTATTTTAATCTCCGCAAAAATAACTAATCAAGGCCTAGGTTATGCCAGTATTAGCCTATTTATCGCGCAAGGATTAATCATCTCGCAAGGTTTGGCTAAACTTAAGGTAATGCAAGGTGATTGGTTTATTGTGGCAAGTTTATTGGCTATTTGTTGCTTAATTGGCATATTTATCGTCTATCCTACCATCTCCATTTTTGTGCCGATGCTGTATAAAGATGATGTTTTTTATCCTTTTCAAGCATTTGAAATATTAAGTCAATCTCATGTTTTAAGAATCGTTAAAAACTCATTATTAGTGGGAAGCTCAGTTGCTTTAACTGCCACTATTTTAGGATTGTGTTTTGCGCTATATACCACAAGAGTTGCCGTTAAAACTGTTATTTTAGGGCGTATTTTCTCGATTTTACCGATTGTTACGCCGCCATTTGTTGTAGGCTTAGGCGTTACATTAATGCTTGGGCGTTCAGGTTATGTGACCCAATGGATGGTCGCTAATTTTGGGCTTGAGACAATCAATTGGCTTTATGGTTTTACAGGTATTTGGCTGGCGCAAGTTTTAGCCTTTACTCCAATGGCATTTATGTTTTTAGAAGGCGCGTTAAAATCGATACATCCATCTATTGAAGAGGCATCTTACACGCTGCGCGGCTCACCTTATCAAACATTTTTCCAAATTATTTTACCTTTATTAAGACCCGCTCTTGCCAATGCTTTTTTGATTGTCTTTGTACAATCTTTGGCAGATTTTAGTAATCCGCTTGTGTTGGGAGGAAGTTATGATGTGCTTGCAACGCAAATTTATTTTTACATTGCAGGTTCACAATTGGATTACGCCTCTGCGAGTACTTTAGGGGTGATGTTACTTGTATTTTCCTTATGCGTATTTATCATCCAATATTTATGGATTGGGCAACGCTCATTTGTAACCGTTTCAGGCAAAGCATATCGTGGTGATGTTCAAAGCTTACCTAAGAGTTTAATCAAGATTATTAGTGTAGTGTTTTGTGCTTGGGCATTATTTAACATTATGTTATATGGGAGTATTTTCTTTGGATCATTTACGGTAAATTGGGGCGTTGATTATAGTTTAACCTTAAAACATTATGCCTATTTATTTGGAAATGGCTTTAGCAGCGGCGCATGGCCCTCATTAATCTCAACACTTACTTTTGCCGCAATTGCCGCACCGATCACCGCATTTTTTGGGGTTCTTATCGCCTATGTTGTTGTGCGCAAGAACTTTAAAGGCAAAAAAACCTTAGAATTTTTAACCCTCCTGTGCTTTGCAGTGCCAGGCACAGTTGCGGGTATTTCCTATTTAATGGCATTTAATACCGCGCCTATTTATTTAACAAGTACCGCAGCTATTATCGTTATTTCTATGGTAATGCGCAATATGCCGATAGGAATGCGCTCAGCCATTGCGGGACTTGGGCAAATTGATAAATCATTAGATGAGGCCTCGCTATCTTTACGTGGCAATTCTTTTAAGACTTTGTTATTTGTAGTATTACCTTTATTACGCCCAGCCTTATTATCTGCGCTAGTAACTAGTTTTGTGCGCTCAATGACAACTGTAAGTGCGATAGTTTTTTTAGTAACGGCAGATACACGCGTTGCCACCGCCTATATTTTAAATCGGGTTGAAGATGGTGATTATGGAATCGCAATTGCATATGGTTCGATTTTGATCATCGTAATGATGGCGATTATTTTTACTTTTGATGCACTTGTTGGTGAGTCTAGAACCTCGCGTTCTAAAGCTAAAAAACGTAACTAAATGGAACATCTATAAATATTAATAATAAACTCTCAAAAGCATTGAAATTATAAAATAAGGATTTTATAGTATGTTAAATCAAGAAGATAAAAAACTAAATAAAAATAAAGATCCAGGCTTTGTTGTCCTAAAAAATATCACCAAATCTTTTGGTGCGCATACGGTGATTGATGATTTAAATCTGAGCATTAAAAAAGGGACGATGGTAACTTTATTAGGTCCATCTGGCTGTGGTAAAACAACAGTTTTACGCTTAGTTGCAGGTCTTGAATTACCTACAGCTGGGCAAGTATTTATTGATGGAGAAGATGTCACTCAAACTTCCATCTGGCAGCGCGATATCGGGATTGTGTTTCAATCTTATGCACTCTTTCCGCATATGTCGATAGGGGAGAATGTTGGTTATGGATTGAAAATGCTCGGGATTGATAAATACGAGCGGCACCAGCGTATTTTAGAAGCACTCACTTTAGTTGATTTAGATGGCTTTGCAGAGCGTTTTGTCGATCAAATATCAGGTGGGCAGCAACAACGTGTTGCCTTAGCGCGAGCGTTAATTTTAAAACCTAAAGTATTATTATTTGATGAGCCTTTAAGCAATTTAGATGCAAATTTACGCCGCAGTATGCGCGATAAAATTAGTACCTTGCAAAAGCAATTAAATATAACTTCAATTTATGTAACTCATGATCAAAGTGAAGCGTTTGCGGTATCAGACGAGGTTGTGGTGATGCAATCAGGCAAAATCATGCAACAAGCACCAGCAGGTATTTTATATCGCTATCCAAACTCTTTATTTATGGCAAACTTTATGGGTGAATCAAATATCATGCAAGGATATTATGATACAACAACTTGCAAACTAGATATCAATGGTTATTTGATTGATTTAGATCCTAATTATTTAAAAGAGCATGATATTCAACATCGATATATTTTAAAACAAGGGCGTAATCCATATCTAATTGGAATCCGTCCTGAAGCATTTAAATTAGTAAGCACCAAATCACAAGATAATTATCAAGCTACGCAAAAATGTATCATCCAAAAATCAATCTATATGGGCGCACATTGGGAATTGGAACTTTTATGGCAAAAACAGCTCATTATGCTCAATGTCAATCAGACTGATTTTCAAGCAGATGCGAATGCAGATCAACAAGAAGTATATCTAGTGATTGATCCTAAAGGAATTTTTTTATTAGAAGTTGAGTGAAGCGGAATTTAGAAGATTTCTATCTCGCACTAAATTTAATCTCATCCACATCCAATTTTAATTTGTAGTTTTAGGCAATGACCGCGCATAATCAGGCACGAATGAATTGGAAACGACTGTATTTTTAATAGTTTATAATCCATCATAAAACCTTTGATTCTTAATTAGATTTATTGGAGCTTGCGATTTTATTAAAATCGCAGTTTATACTCCAGATAGATAAGATAATACGTGAAAATTATAGTAAAGCTACTGATCATCATCTAAAACAACATTATCAAAAAATAATGCGCCATCAGCACGAATTTCAAAATTCTTGACGCGTTTATGATAGGCAACATAATTAGTTGGATAAGCTAGCGGAATAATTGGCGCTTGAGCATCTATAAACCTTTGGCTTTCTTGGTATAAGGCTAAACGCTCAGCTTCTGTTTTAGCTGTTTTAGCACGATGAAGAAGTTCGTCAAACTCAGGATTACACCATTGTGCAAAATTTGCTTTACCTACAGCTTCACAGCGCAGCCAAGTTACAAAAGAATCAGGTGCTAAAGTACCACTCGCGCCCATTGTCGTTACTCCTTTATACTCACCTGAACGTGCAGTTTTTAAATATTCAGCCCAGTCAGATGTTCTAATTGTTGATTTTATGCCAATTTTAGCCCAGTCTTGCTGAAGTATTTCAGCTAAACGCTTACCATCAGGTTGCGCTGCACGTTGTACAGGAATTGCCCATACTTCCATATTAAAGCCATCTTCATAGCCAGCTTCTTTAAGTAATGCGCGTGCTTTATCTAAGTCAAAAGCACGCGGTTTGATTGATGGATCGTGAGATGGAGAGGTAATAGGTACAAAACTTCCTGCTGCAATTGCTGAGCCATAGAAAATTTCTTTAACAATAGTATTACGATCTATCGCATAACTTAAGGCATTACGGACACGTGGATCAGTAAGTGGCGCAAAATTTGCCGTATTTAAGTACATATATCCTAAAGAAAGTGCAGGAATATCATCAATAACTAGGTTTTTATCCTGCTTAAGTTCCGCAATACTCGTTAGAGGTGGGTAACTAATTAAGTCACATTCATTGGCTAATATTTTCTGGACGCGAACTATAGAACTAGGCGTAATCGAGAAAATAAGATTCTTGATTTTTGGTGCACCTTTAAAATAGTCGGGATTAGCAATATAACGAATCACTGCGTCCTTTTGATAAGTTTGAAAAATAAATGGTCCTGTACCAATTGGATAATGGTTAATCTTTTCTGGTTGATGCTGCGCAACTAAGCCACGCGCATATTGTTCCGATTGAATTGAGACAAAATCCAAGCCTAAGTTAAATAAAAATGAGCTATTTAGATCTTTTAAAGTGAACTTGATTGTATGCTCATCTATTTTTTCAAGCGACTTAATATTGCTCTCAAAATCGGTACCACCAAGACCTGGATATGCCCGTGGTAGTGCTTTTTGATAAAAATGCTCCTTATCTAAAATTCTATTAAAGGTAAATAATACATCATCTGCATTAAAGAGGCGTTGTGGCTCATTAAGAGCTTCTAAAGCACTTTTAAAATGTAGACTTTGATGAAATGAAATATTCTTTGCTAAGGAAAAGGTATATTCAGTGCCATCTTCAGAGATTATCCAGTGCGTGGCAAGCTCGGGTAGAATTTTACCAGTTTTGGGATTAACATAAATAAGGCGATTAAATATCGTGCGTGAAGAGGCATCATGTGTATCCGCACCTGCATACAATGCACCATCAAAACCTTCAGGAGCGGCTGGAACACAATATACAAGTGTATCTTTAATCGCTGCATAAATAGGCGATAAACCCGTAAGTCCTGATAATATACTCACTACAAACATTCTTTTTAAAATAGGAATCATTTTAGCCTCCACTAGATTATGAACAAGATAAGGCACTTATTCTAGGAAATAAAATATATTTAATCTAGTACCTGATAGTTGTATGCTTATATTGATCACAACTAAGGAGCTTTTTAAGAGCATATCTAGGTTAATGCTGCCTAAGTGGCTGCTCAACGAGATACAATATATGCCGTATTTTAGAACGAGAGCCATTTATTTTAGATGTAAAAATCAATTTAGCGGTAAGAATCTGCCTTATTTATAGGGTTTAAAAAAGATATTCATAAATGTGCCGCTAAGATCATAATTCTCATCTTTAAAAGATGCTAGACTTTATTATGTAGGTTTGAGCTTATTTTTAAGGAGTTAATCATGGAGCAGATTGAACAAAACGTACTAAAATATGTTGCACAAATACATCCGTCTCCTTTGGATGAGAGATCATTAAACATTATTAAATATTTGACCAAATATGCGCTTAATCATAAGCTTGAGGAACTCTCAATTCGGCGCTGTGCCAATTATCTTAAAATATCAACATCTTCAATTATGCGCCTTGCCAATAAGATTGGCGTATCAGGCTTTAATGCTTTAAAAGATTATGTCGCTAATATTATAATTTCATTAGGTTTTTCAAATATAACTGCCATTAATACAGCTAAAGATAATCATCTACCGCTTGAACCTTGCTTGGTTTTTGATCATTTTGATGCACTTAATGATCGGTTAAAGCTTGCTAATTATCTTGCAACTCAAACGCTTAAGATAAATAAAAATACTATTTTACATTTGATGAAAAATCTAAAAAGCAATCCGAAAGTACTCGTGCATGGCACTGGCATTTCAGGCTTAGTTGCAAATTATTTAATCAGTAAGCTTAATAAAGTTGGGATTAATGCATGTATGTTTGACTTATTAAGCTGCCATGAAGCTGAAATAAATAGGCTTAAAGATCAAAATATTTTAATCTTAATCTCAAAATCAGGCGAGACAGATTCAGTCATAAAAAAAGTTAAACTATCTGAACCATTTGCTTTAGATATTTACTCAATCACCTCAAATCAGGCGAATAGTTTAAGTAAAGCTGCCCCACACAATATTAATGTGATGTTTAACAAAACCAATGAAATTGATATGAATCAACGCTTACTAAATTATGACAGCATTATTTTTTTATTGATCGATTCAATTATTCAGCTTTATTTATCTTTAAAATAATAATTTCATACGCCATCATCGCAGTAGCATCTTTGCCAATTTTGCCATGTGCTAGCTTTAAGCTAATCTTGATTTAGTTAATAATCGAGCTCATTTCAGCATCAGAAATAGCGGGGGGTTTTAAGGAAAAGCCACGCGTGAGTACAAGTAAATAAGCTAAACCAATTAAAAGCCAAGATAGACCAATCAATAATGCACTTTGATGAAGGCTTGACCATAACCATAATGTTAAAATCACGCCAATTGTAGGCATAACTAAATAACGCAATAAAGCGGCTCTTGAGCGTTGTTTTTGATTAATAATAAAATACTTAATAACAGATAGATTAACAAAAGTAAACGCGGTTAATGCGCCAAAGCTAATCATCGATACCACCATAGATAATGAAATAAATAACGCGCTTAAAGAGGCAATTGAAACAAAAATAATCGATAAAACAGGAGTGCGATACTGTGGATGTAAATAAGAAAAGATAGATTTAGGTAACACGCCTTCTCGTCCCATCGCAAAGAAAATACGTACAATACTTGCTTGAGATGTCATTGCAGAGGCAAATACACCCGTAATATAAACGGCGATAAATAGAGAGACAAATAAAGTGCCGCCGACTTTTTTGAAAATAATAAGCCCTGCTGTATCAATATTATTGCCCGTAAATTGCTGCCAATTAGGATAGGATAAATGGGCTAAATAGGCGATGATGATAAATAAACCTCCAGCAACTAATACCGTAATCATAATCGCACGAGGGAGACTACGTTTAGGGTTTTTAGTTTCCTCAGCAAGGGTTGAGATTGCATCAAACCCTAAAAAGGCTAAGCATAAAATAGCCGCCCCACTAAGTAGCCCCGACATTTGCCCACTTGCAACCACTAGCGGCTGCAATAAAGTATCAATACTCCAATCATTTTGCCCATAAATACATAAGCATAAAAAAATAACAATAAAGACAAATTGGAGTATTACAATAAGCATATTCATGGAGTTAACCAATTTAATGCCTAATATATTGAGTATGGTGACGATTGCAATAGAGCTTAGTATAAAAATTGATATAGGAATCATCGGGAAAGCTTCATGCAGATAAATCCCGATAACAAGATAGTTTAAAATAGGCAAAAAAAGATAATCTAACAGTTGCGCCCAACCTACCAAAAACCCTAAATTACCTCCAAATGTTTTTTGTACATATGAGTAGGCTGAGCCTGATAGCGGGAGCTCACGGGTCATTTGGCAGTAGCTATATGCGGTAAATATCATCGTTAATAAAGTTAGAATATACGCAACAGGCAGATGCCCCTCACTTAAAAAAGTGACCTCACCGTAAGTTGTAAATATTCCTAATGGCACCATATATGCCAAACCAAAAAAAACTAGGGCGGGAACGCCAAGGACTCTTTTCATACGAACTGTTTCTTTTTGCATTATTTTTTAGACTCTCCTAAATGGATTAATATAAATAAATCATATAATGGCACATTTATAAATTGCTTTTTCTGGGTTATACGATCTTGTTAAAATTATCATTTACATATGTAAACTGATCTTTTAACAAAATCGCAAGCTTTGAAAAATCTAATTTATAGAAGCGCCATAAGTAAGTAAATGGCATCAATTAATAATAATTAAAATAGCTATAATTTTTGAAAACTATAGCTATTTAAAAATTACTGCTACCACAACAAATTTTTTGCATAGTATCAGGATTATTTTAAATCATAAATTATTTATTTTAATAATACGCAGTTTATGTAACTTTATTTAAGCTTGATACTTATAAACGCGCCACCAAGGCAAGTATCATCATCATAAAATACAATAGATTGACCTGGGGTTATCGCGCGTTGCGGCTCATCAAAGTTTACTAATAAGCTATTGTCTGATTGCGGTATTATCGTACACGATTGATCTTGCTGACGATAACGTATTTTTGCGCGCAGTTTAGATTTTTTAGGCACACCATTAGAATCGATCCAGTTTGGATCAATCCAATGTGGATCAAGCGCAATTAAAGCTTGCCCAAACATAGCCTTGTGTTCGCCTTGCGCAATCACTAATTGATTAGTTTGGATAAGTTTATCGACCACAAACCACGGCTTGCCATCTGAGTTTTTGCGTCCGCCAATTTTAAGCCCCTTGCGCTGCCCAATTGTATAAAACGCAAGTCCATTATGCTGCGCGATAATCTCACCTTCTGGAGTGATCATATCGCCTTTTTGAGAGGGTAAATACTTGCCGATAAACTCACTAAAATCACGCTCGCCAATAAAACAAATGCCTGTAGAATCTTTTTTATCAAAAGTTATTAATTTCTCACGCAGCGCAATTGCACGAACCGCACTTTTTTCAAGTTCACCAATAGGGAAAATAGTCTGGCTTAATTGATTTTGATTCAGCAAATGTAAGAAGTAACTTTGATCTTTATTATTATCAAGACCTTTTAGTAATTGAGTTTGCCCATCAAGAGTACGCGTTCTTGCATAATGCCCTGTTGCAATAAAATCTGCGCCTAATTGATGCGCGTGATCTAAAAATGCTTTAAATTTTATCTCTTTATTACATAAAACATCAGGATTAGGCGTAAGTCCAGCTTTGAGGGTATCTAAAAAATAGCTAAAAACACGCTCTTTATAATCTTTGGCAAAATTAACTTTATGTAGATAAATACCTAAAGTATCCGCAACTTTTTGAGCATCATTTAAGTCTTCTGCGCTTGTACAAAAACCAGTATCAAACTCTTCTTCCCAGTTTTTCATAAACACGCCATGAACCTCAGCTCCAGCACTTTTAAGCAAATATGCTGCAACCGAGGAATCAACCCCACCACTCATACCAACAATTACGCGTTTACCGCATACCTTGCTGTGCCAATCTGGAGTTGCTGTTTGGAGAGTATTCTTAATCATAAGTGTTCTTTAATCTTCCGTTTTAGTTGTGGTTGGAAAAGGCGTGCCAATTTTCCATGTCTTGATGATTTCTTGTGCCTCTTTATGTTGCGCTGGAGTCAAACTAGATTCTAATTTATCTCGGTTTTCTAAAGCTATCTTTTTACCTTGTGCCGCAGATAGGCTGTATAAAACATAAGAAAGAACGATATTAACAGGCACACCATCACCATTGGCATACATCCATCCTAAATCAAACTGTGCAGATGAATGACCTCTACTTGCAGCAAGCTGATACCATTTAAACGCTAAGATTGAATCTTCTTCAACCCCAAATCCATTTAGGTACATAAAACCTAAAT
>BHEQ01000022.1 GCA_003864535.1 Gammaproteobacteria bacterium | reverse complement strand
CTTTTTGGGAATCGTATTTTTGGGTGTGATGATTGCCAGCTTGTGTGCCCGTGGAATCGCTTTGCAAAACCTGCGCTTATTAATGATTTTTTACCGCGGCATAAACTTGATCAAGTAAGCTTGCTTGAATTATTTATGTGGGATGAGGCAACGTTTTTGAAGAAAACTGAAGGAAGCCCGATTCGGAGAATAGGGCATGTGCGCTGGCTTAGAAATATCGCTGTAGCCTTAGGAAACATAACTCATTTAGATGCGGCAACTATTAGCGCATTAAGCAGTCGCCTAGAACATGAACATGAATTAGTCCGCGAGCATAGCTTATGGGCACTTAAGGAGTTCTAAAAGCTCCTCCCTGCGCAGAGGAGGAGTTTAGGTGGCATTTAGTTATTATTTTAAATTACCATGACAATGTTTGAACTTTTTACCAGAACCACAAGGGCAAGAATCATTGCGCCCTGTTGAAGACAGCAACCGCTCAATATTAAAGAGCTCTGAGAGAGCTGGCATGTCTCTTACATTAATAGCATTACCAATAGAAGTGTCATCAGTAGACGATTCTGAAAGGATTAAGCTTGGATCATTATATGCATAATTACCATCTTCCTCTTCATGTTTAGGCGGCATAGGTTGAACTTGGAGTTTTGAGGCAACTAAGATCGTTCTATAATGGATTTGTTCAAGCATGAGCTCAAACATTGCAAAAGCCTCGCGCTTATATTCTTGCTCAGGACGCTTTTGCGCATATGATCTTAAGTTAATCCCTTGACGCAAATAATCCATCGCGGCTAAATGATCTTTCCATTCATTATCTAGAGTTTGAATAAGTAATGATTTTTCAAAATCATCAACTTGAATAGGATCTAATATGGCTACTTTATTATCATAATTATCTTTATTAAAGCTAATCACTTTTTGCAAAATATGCTCATCATCAAGCTGTTCTTGCTCTTTAAGCCATTCTTCAATATCAACACTCATTGCAAAATCTTTATTTAGGATCTCTTCAAGCCCTTTAATATCCCATTGCTCTTCCATGCTCATTGGCGGAATATATTTTCTAACTAAATCACTAAGGACGCTCTCACGCAGCACATCAATGGCATTACTTACTTTATCTGCGGATAAAATATCATTCCGCTGTTGATAAATAATC
The DNA here is from genome assembly GCA_003864535.1 of Gammaproteobacteria bacterium. Lineage (GTDB taxonomy): Bacteria > Pseudomonadota > Gammaproteobacteria > Cardiobacteriales > Wohlfahrtiimonadaceae > BHEQ01. Next base: position 12,987 of record BHEQ01000022.1, on the reverse strand, counting down.
CGCCGTTGATCATTGGCAACGTTATCATATTGAAGAAGGTTCTTACGTGCTTCAAAGTTATGTCCTTCAACTTTACGCTGGGCATTTTCAATCGTGCGTGAAATCCATTTATGTTCGATTGCAACACCATCGCCCATGCCGAGCTTTTTCATCATATTATATGTTGATGGATTGGTGAAAATCCGCATTAAGTTATCTTCTAAAGAAAGATAAAAGCGTGAAGAGCCTTGATCGCCTTGGCGTCCTGCGCGTCCACGTAATTGATTATCGATGCGTCTCGATTCATGCCGTTCTGTCCCGATAATATGCAAGCCGCCTGATTCTTTAACCTCATCATGCCGTACTTGCCAAGCCGCTTTTAGTTCAGCTTTTTGTGCATCTGTTAATTCTGTGCCTGATTTCCCCTCAGCCTCACTAATTTCCATATCCAAATTGCCACCAAGGACAATATCCGTACCGCGCCCAGCCATATTAGTTGCGATAGTAATTGCAGATGGCATGCCCGCATAAGCGACAATAAGAGCTTCACGCTCATGTTGTTTGGCATTTAAAACCTCGTGGGAGATATTCTCTTTTTTGAGTAAATAACTAATTATTTCAGATACTTCAATAGATGTTGTTCCGACTAATACAGGTTGTTTGCGCGTATAACAATCTTGAATGCCTTTTAAGATAGCGGCGTATTTTTCAGTTTGAGTTAAGAAAATCAAATCACCATAATCAGTTCGAGCTTGGGTTTGATTTGTTGGAACAATTACAACTTCAAGATTATAAATCTCTAAGAATTCTGGAGCTTCAGTATCCGCCGTTCCCGTCATTCCTGAGAGCTTGGTATAAATACGGAAATAATTTTGGAAGGTAATTGATGCCATAGTTTGATTTTCAGGCTGAATCTTAACCTGCTCTTTAGCCTCAACCGCTTGATGTAAGCCATCAGACCAACGTCTTCCTGAAAGTGTTCTACCTGTGAACTCATCAACAATAACAACCTCACCCTCGCGGACAATATAAGCAACATCTTTTAAAAATAGATAATGCGCTTTTAAACAGCACTCTAAATGATGATAGAGCTTTAAATTATTTGCATCATATAAACTTTGCCCAATCTCTAACAAGCCAGCTTCGCGGAGGAGATCCTCAGCGCGTACATGCCCATCTTCAGTTAATAAGGCTTGGCGATCTTTTTCATTGATAAAGAAATCTCCAGGACCATTTTCTTCTGTTTGTTTCACTAATTGAGGAATTAGCGCATTAATTTGTACATAAAGATCTTCAGAACCTTCCGCAGGTCCTGAAATAATCAAAGGAGTACGCGCCTCATCAATTAAGATTGAATCGACCTCATCTATAATCGCAAAATTAAGTGGGCGCTGGGCTTTATCTTCAATGCTAAAACACATATTATCACGTAGATAATCAAAGCCGAGCTCATTATTAGTACAATACGAAATATCACAGCGGTAAGCTGCATGTTTTTCTTGTTGAGATTGTCCTGGAACTACAATACCAACCGTTAAGCCTAAGAAATTATATAAACGCCCCATCCACTGGGCATCGCGGCGTGCTAAATAGTCATTAACCGTAACAACATGGACACCTTTTTCTGAAAGGGCATTCAAATACGCAGCTAAAGTTGCCACAAGGGTTTTACCTTCACCGGTGCGCATTTCAGAGATTTTACCGCTATGGAGTACCATCCCTCCAATTAACTGGACATCATAATGGCGCATTCCCATAATCCGACAACTAGCCTCACGCACAACCGCAAAAGCTTCAGGAAGGATTTGATCTAAACTGGCACCGTCTTTAATTTTAAGCTTAAACTCATCTGTTTTTGCACGCAATTGCTCGTCAGATAGTTTTTTAAGCTGCTCTTCAAACCCATTGATTACTAGAACTGTTTTGCGCATTTGTTTAACTAAGCGGTCATTGCGTGTGCCGACTATTGCTTTAAGAATTTTAGCTATCATGGTGTGCCTGTTTTTATAAGTAAATATAGGATTAAGTTTAAGGATAATAATTAAATAACGAAACTATAATAATAAGACTTAATCATAAAAATACAAGGCTTATTAAAATATTTAAAGTACAGTTAGCGTTATTTTAAATTTTATTTCATCCAGAATATTTTATTCCTACAATATAAATCCTATTTCTAATTTTGCTACAAAATATCTGATTTATCATAATTTTATTTTAAATAACTCTTTAAAGTTATGGCTTGTAGCTGTGGCTATCTCTTCTAAAGAAATTTGGCGTACATCAGCTAGCGCTTGGGCAACATATTTAACCCAAGCTGGTTGATTTATTTTACCTCGATGCGGATGCGGTGCTAAATATGGCGCATCTGTTTCAATTAAAACTCGATCAAGCGGCATTTTTTGAGCTACTTCACGAATTTGAGCTGCATTTTTAAAGCTAATAATTCCTGAGAACGAGATATAAAAGCCTAAATCTAAACATTGTTTTGCCATATCCCAATCTTCGGTAAAGCAGTGCATTACTCCAGATGAATCGCGAGCATTATGCTCCTTCATTATTGCAAGAGTGTCTTTTTGTGCACTGCGTGTATGGATGATAAGTGGCTTATTGAGCTTGATTGCAGCTTCAATTTGCATTATAAAGGCTGCTTGTTGATTAATTTTTGCATCCAAGCCGTAATGGTAATCTAAGCCTGTTTCGCCAATTGCGATGACGCGTGAATCTTGTGCGTAATTAAATATCTCTGCGTAACTTGGTAGCGAAGCTTTGATTTCTGAGGGATGCACCCCAACTGATAGAAAAATATTTTCAAAAGGAGCAACAAGATCAGCCATTGCTTGCCATTTATCTAAGCTAATACTGACACATAATATATGTGAGACATTACTTGCGGTCGCATTACTGATTAATTTAGAAAAGTCATGGTTAAATTCACTTAAGTCAATTCTATCTAAATGGCAGTGAGAATCAATAAATTGCATTATTATCCTAAAAAATCTTATAAAGTCGGGCTGAGCGCGCGTCTTGTTGCTTTGGCAATAATAGCTTTACAGCGTTTATTTAAATCACGTGCTTGCCCACCCGTAAAATGGAGACCAACGCCTTGCTTACGCGTTGCTGCGCCTGCAGGAGTGATCCAAACGACCTGACCTTGAGCTGGGCTTCTCTTTTCAAGATCATCTGGCAATGTTACTACTAAAAAGAGCTCATCACCCATTTTAAATGGACGGTCAGTTGGTATAAAAAAGCCACCATTTTTTAGAAAAGGCATATAAAATTCAGCAAGATGATTGGCTTCTTTGAAAATGATAGGAATCATTTTCTGGCTTGGATTATTCATAATAGTTACTTTTATTTAATTTAATTTGAATTGATTTGAATTGATTCTAACCATCCCAGCCTTCCATTTATAAGGAGGGGCTTTAAAAGTCCCACCTGCTAAGGGTAGATGCTAAGGGTAGATTTAGGGGTAAGCATAGTCAGTATTGTGATATATATAAAATAATATTAATTTTGATGAGGAATAACGGATTTAATTATATGTATTAAATTGGGTGTATTTTAAATTATATGGACTAAATAAGCTTAATTAATTTTAAATTAAACATATTTTAAACATATCTTAAATATATCTTAAACATAAATTAAAATAATTTTAGCTATTTCAAAATCTTTCTCTGTAAGACCTTTAACGCTTTCAGTATAGAGCGATATTTTAACCTTTTGATTATTTTGAGACCATATAGGAAAGTGTTTAAGCTCAGCTGCATGGATCGCAATCTTGCAGATAAAGCCAAAGGCTTCAGCAAAACTTATAAATTTAAATTCAGCAATTAACTGCCCTTGATTATAGCTAAATCTATGTTTTATCTCTTGGAGCCTGTGGATAATCTGGTCGTCTGTTAATTTATGCATATATGTTTCCTACTGGCTTTGGATTAATTTGCGGATCAAGGCGAGCATTTGCGCCTCTTGATAAGGTTTGCCACAATACTCATTGGCTCCAAGACTTAAGGCGCGTTGGCGATGTTTCTCACCTGTTCTTGAAGTTATCATTATTATCGGGATATTTGTAGTACTTTGATTAGACCTTACATTTGCAAGAACCTCAAATCCATCCATTCTAGGCATTTCAATGTCGAGCATGATTAGATCTGGTTGCTCCTGCCCTAATCTTTCAAGTGCATCGAGCCCATCTTTTGCCGTAATAATTCTAAAGCCTGCGCGTTCTAACATACGCGTTGATACTTTACGCATAGTAATTGAATCATCTACGACAAGAATCAAAGGCTTTATCTCAGAAAATACTTTATCTTCTTTGTCTTCTTTATCTTCTTTGTCTTTTTGATATTCTGGGTGTTCTTGATGCTCTTTGCCTTCTTGATCATTGCTTGCATTTGCAAGGATTTTAGTTAAGCTTAATTTTTCAGGCTTGTTGATTTGAGTTAGGATCAAATTAGATAAATCTAGAGTAAAGATTAAAGATCCATCAGGCATAACTGATGCACCTGAAATACCTTGGATTTCTGCTAATTGAGGATTTAAAGGACGTACAATTATTTCTTGATGAGATATTATCTCATCAATTTCAATAGCAATGCGCCTCTCCCCAGATTTAATTAAGATTATAGGCGCATTTTCATAATTTTCTATTGTAGAGCGCTTATTTAAGCACTCAGCTAAAGAGTAAACCGTATAGGTTTCTGTATCATATGAATATATACGCGTTCCATCTTCATTTATTATAATTTGTGAGCCAATTCCAACTGCCTCAATCGTCATGAGTGGAATAGTATACGATATATCACCAGAGCGTATAATCAGCGCATCAGTTACAGTTAGGCTAAACGGGATATGAATATTATATTTGAGCCCTTTATATGGCGTATTCTCAATATCTATTTTAGCATGCAATACTTTTAGCGCACTATTTAGAACATCAAGACCAACACCACGCCCAGCATTTTCTGTGATTTCTGTTGTGGTTGTAAAGCCAGGTAATAAGACAATTTGTGTTAAAGCATGCTCATCAACAAGGTCATTTTCTTTAATAAATCCTTGTGAGAGTGCTTTTTCTTTAATCTTATCCAGATTAAAGCCTCTACCATCATCACTAATTACAAGAAGCAACTTGGCACCATCTCTTGAGATTTTGATTTTAACAACACCAGTTTCAGGCTTGCCAGAATCGATCCGCTCTTGCGGTGTTTCAATACCATGAAATGCAGCGTTACGAATAATATGCTCTAAAGGTGGAACTAATTGCTCTAAAATTGTGCGCTCTATTTGGATATCCGTACCTTCTGTTACTAATTCAATTTTCTTGCCAACACTTAAAGAAACCTGACGGAGTAATCTTCGCATTCTTGGAATAATCGTTGTAAAGTTAATTGTGCGCACAAGGGTTAAGCTTTGGACGATAGAATCTTGCAACGCCTTCTGTTTTTCAAGAGATAAGCTTGTATTATCAATTATATCAGTGATAGTTTGCTTTAAAGAGGAGAGATCTTCTACAGTCTCAAGCAAGGCTCTTGAAAGTTGCTGTATCTCAGAGAAGCGATCCAATTCTAAAGGATCAAAATCATCTGGAACTTCATGGGCACGCACATTTCTAGAGAGCATTTGGGCTTCTGTTTCAATTTCTAATCTTCTTGCTTGTAATCTTAAGCGGGTAATCGTGCTTTTTAATTCATCCATATTGCTTCTAATAAAAGAATTTTCTTTAGCAAGCTGATTGGTTAAAACTGTGCTTTCAGCGACCCCATTGGTAATATTTTGCAATTGTTTCGGTTCGATACGTAATGCAGATAAGGCAGATTGAGCTGCTTGTGTGGTTTCAGAGCTAACCTTAGTCATCGCATCATCAGATGCTGCAACTAGAGTTCCAGAATATTCTAATTCAGGAGGAGTCTCATTACCCAAAAGGACATATAAAGCAGCTAATAAAGAGTAAGTTTCAGGATCTTTTTGATCTCCACTGCGCTCGAGCATAATCCCGATATGATCCATCGCACGCTGCAATATTTCAAAATGATGGAGGTCATTGGCAAAAAGTTTAATATGCTTCTCTTCTAGTAATGACTCTAGAGCATGTGCAATTTGCCCGATATCCATACGCTCAACCATGCGCGCACCGCCTTTAATCGTGTGCATATTGCGGCGGATTTCAGGTATATTTTGTGAGCTAGGATTATAAGATTCGGCCTTCCAACTCAATAAGATATCATCATTCGTTTCTAAAATTTCACGGGCTTCAGCTAAAAATGCAGCAAGAATTTCCTTGTCAACCTCAGGTATAATTAAGGCTGCATCAGGTGAATTAGTGTATGAGATTTGCTCGGAGAATTGATCAAATAAATTTAAATGGCTGATTAAATCAGTTTTAGCAGCCTCAGTAAAATCTGATTTAGTTACTGATTTAGTTATTAGGGATAAACAAATCTCTAGAGATTTTCCCCAAAGTGTTAGTAAGTCTTTATTTGGGCTTAAACCATATGCTCTAAATCTTGATAGATTAATATAAAGAGAGTTTGTTATCTCTATGTCAATTTTAGGCGCATTTATAGAAATATAGTAATCATGAAGTGCCTTTATTCTTCGTGCAAACTCGCGCATACTCCGATGTGAGCCAGCTTTACATTTCTCAAATTCTGCCATAAGTAAAGAAATATCAGGTGGGTTTAAGTTTATGGGAATAAGAATTTCTGGGGCTAAATTGAGTGGTTTATCCGCAAACGTGTTTAATTCAATATTTTCATTATAACTAAAGCCAATGCCTTCATCTTCATCTAGGTTTGCAATTATAGAGTCAATACTAAAAATATCTTTAGTTGAGAGCATTTTTTCTATATTTAATGGCGGTAAAGGTGGTACTTTTAAATCATCTTCTAAATTAATTACATTTGAATATTTATCCGATAAGCTAAAGCAGTCAGCGTGAAGTATCGCGTTGCTTGCCAGTAAATAATCGGCATCATATGTCAAAAATCCTAATTCTTGTTCATGCAAGATGTCTCGTTTGCTATCTAGAGCATGCCTTATTGCGATAATTACATTACATGACTTAACTAAGAATGCCATTACATCTGGAGTCATGCTCATTGCATTGTTTAAAATATTATTTAAGACGCGCTCTGTATTCCAGGCAATTTCACCTAAGGTCATAGCTCCAAGGATGCGACTATTGCCTTTGATTGTATGAAAATGACGGCGGAGCTTAATTGTTAACTCATTATTATTAATATTTTCTTGTAATAAAGAAATATTAGTTTGGATGCTTTTTATTTCTAGACTAATTTCTTTTAAAAATGTATCAAAAAGATCAAAAACAAGCTTAGGGTCTAAACTTGGCTGAGGTGGAATGGTTGGCTGTTTGCTTGGAAACTCATAAATTAAATTAAAATTGGGTATTGTATTTTTAAGCTCGGTAGCTGGTGTTTCATCTTCAATATTGCCTCTATTTTCAATAAGATAATTAGCTTGAAATGCAATGCGATATAATTCCTCCGTAATATCTAAGCCACCTAAAGAAGCCGCAATTGCATCATAACCATTTTGAACATGTGATAAGATTGCCAGATTAAATACATAAGTATTATCAACACAACCATTTAAGACACGCTCAACCTGCCAGCCAATCTCACCAACAAGCATCATCCCCGACATGCGTCCACTGCCTTTAAGGGTGTGAAATGCCCGACGTATATTTTGTAACGCGGTAAGATCGCTTATGTTTTTCTCAAGCTTACTTAGAGAAGATTTTATTTCAATTAGTTTTTCTAAGGCCTCTTCAGTAAAAATTTGAGTAAGTTCCCGCATTAAGCTTTCGTCAAAATCAGGTAGAGAGTCAAGCTCAATAGGCAATCTACCTTGGATTAAATAACTTTTTGGCGTACTCACATAAGCTTCAGGTTCAATTAATTTTGCGGCATCATCGCGAGTGTTCGCAGCATTTAGTTGATATTGGCGGGCACATTCTGCATCAAAGTCTAAGTTAAGGCGCTCATACCAGATGCTTAGCAAGTCTGTTGTTAAAGTTTTAGTAGCTAGAGCTGAGTAGCTAATTTGTATTTTTTCGGTATTACTTGTGCTGTCATCTAAAAGCAATTTATTTGTCGCCATAAATGCATCATAAAAGTCAATTTTTAGAAAATCAAGCGCAGGTATTGCTCTAGATAGATTTTTTTTATCCTTAAGTGCCATTTCTTTATTGGTGCTACAGGCATCGTTAATTTTTGTATAAATATCATATAAATGAGATTTAAAACTAGATATTGAGCTAGAAACTATTTCTCCTCGCATATTATGAATAATATCATCTACATCGTGTATATTTTTACAGGTGTCAATATTTTCATAAATATAAATCAGTAACAACGATATTTTAGCTAAAGCAGCTAGATTATTCTCAGCTATGATGGTTTTATTTAAATTATACAATGAGTCAGTTAAAGAATCTTGAATATTCCCTAAAAAAGTATTTAAAATCTTAGCGTGAATCTCTACCAACTCGTTGTATTCGTTTTTTATTTCTTTTTGCTGCTCATAGGCTACATCAGTTGACTTAAATAGTTCTCTAAGCTCATTAAGTAGGGCGTAATTAAGTGGCTCAATAATACGCGCTGCTGTCTCAGCTTGTATCTCCATCTCTATTTTTGCAAAACTTGATGATGATAATGATATGGGCTGTAACCAGTTTATAAATTCTGGCGCAAAATTATTTGTATTTTGGCGACCTTTAAGGCCTCTTTCAATTTGTTGCCAAAAAGGGATAGATTCTATGCTGGAAAGATTATCAGGAAAGAGTATAGATATCGACTTAGTAATACACGCCCAAACAAGCTTATTTTCTTTTGTATCAATTTGTTGTATATCATTAAGCTGTTTATTATCTATAGTTATGAGATTTTTTACATCTCCCTGCACAAGTTTTAAAATATTTCTTAAAATTTGTACACGTAATTTGTTTATATTCTCTATTATCATCATTAGTATCCAATCAAATTAATAAGGTTGATTCTTATTTAATATACTTAGCAATCAACATTTTAAGTTAATAATTGATTGCAGTATCTTATTGAACGAGAATCGAATAAAAGCTCCTATTAAGGAATGATAAAACCTGATACGGATTGACGTAACTCAGATGCCAGTTCTTTAAGTTGCTCAACAGAATGTGTCGTGATTGCCGTGCTTTCTACATTTTGCTCTGTGAGCTCACGGATGGTCTCCATGTTCTTATTTGCTTGCTCACCAAGGTCAGCTACTTCTCTTGAGGCTGAAGATACATTTTTAATTAATGTAGCTAAGCGTACTGAGACTGATTCAATCTCATTTAAAGACTCACCAGCACGTTCGGCAAGAGTTGCACCATTAACTACTTCAGATGTACTTTTTTCCATCGCGGTAATCGCTTCATTCGTATCAGATTGGATCTTTTTAACTAGATCTTCAACTCTTTTTGTCGCATTCCCTGTGCGCTCAGAAAGGCGTTGGATTTGATCCGCAACTAACGCAAAACCTTTCCCAGCTTCGCCAGCAGCGGATGCTTGAATTGAAGCATTTAGACCAAGAAGATGGGTTTGATCTGAAATATCATCAATTAATTCAACAATATCACCAATTTCTTGAGATGATTCACCAAGGAGTTTTATCCTTTTTGAAGTATCTTGAATATGCTCACGAATTTGATCCATCCCCGCAATCGTCATGCGTACACGTTCAGCTCCTGATCTTGCTGCATCAGTTGAGTTAAGCGCAATTTCAGCTGAGGCTAATGTTTGTGAGGCAACATCAATCATTGCCTGATTCATCTGCGCTATAACATTACTTGCATTTTTAATTTGTACCGCTTGGGCGTATGAGGCCTCAGCTAGTTTATCCGTTACTTCACTGGTACTAATTAATGCCGAGGTTACCTTGGTTGAAGATGATTTTACGGTGCCAACTAAGCCACGGAGCTCTTCAACCGTATAGTTAAATGAGTCCGCAATTGTGCCAGTAATATCATCAGTAACTTTAGCTTGAACGCGTAAATCGCCACTAGCAAGATCAGTCATTACATCAAGGAGTCCTAAAATAGACTCTTCATTCCGCTCATTTTGGGCGAGTATTTTTTGATCAATTTTAGCACCTGTACGCCCAAATCTAAATATATTAAATAAGCCATATACTAGAACCAGCAAGGAAATTCCAGCAAGAATTTCAATGATAGAGGGCTTAACATCTCCAAAAGGTGTTTCCAATGAATCAACATCGTTGATTGTTCCACTTTTAAGCTTGAGCTTTAGTATTGAGCTAAGTGTATGGCTAGTTTTTATTAGATTATCTTTTTGTATGTAACTTTCTGAAAGGGCTTTAGAATCATCATAAAGTTCGGTAAGGTTGGCGCTAAGTGTAAGAATATTTCTTACTTGAACTTCACCAGCAAATCTTAACTCTATATTTTCATTTGGCTTAACTACATCATTGACTATCAATATTTGTTTGTTAAAATTTTGAATCTCATTTTGAAAGGTAAGTAAAGCATGTTTATTCCCATAAAATAACAGATTTAAATTATCTGGCATAGTAGCTGATAAAATAGCAAGACGTTTAAATGATTCGGGGATATTGGTAAGCGCCGAAAGGCTGAGTAAGCCTTCCACAGATACATCTCCTTGGGCATCAACCTCACCAACACTTAAGTTTCTAATTTGTTTAAATTGCTCTGCATAATTTTGTTTATTGCTTAAGAGGCGTGTAATATTTTCTTGCTTAACGGTATTGTTGAAAACTTTCAATTGAGAATAAAATTCTTGCAAGTTAGCATAAAAAGGTCTATTGCCAACAAATTCTAAGCTATTTTTAGCGAGCTCTTCATAATCACTTAGGGACTTATACGCAGTTGGGTCTCCTTCAAATAAATCTTGAATCTTATTTTGTGTATCAGAGATAAGAAGCTGAGTTTTAGTGAATTCTTTTTCTTTATAAGAGCGAGCATTATTAAATTCATCATAAAAATATGCAGCCCCGACACCAGCTGCAATAAAAATAAAAAATAAAAGTATAATCATAAAAGCGTCTACTGTTCTTCTTACGGTACTTTTTTTGTTCAAACGCATGTTAAATGCTCCTAAAATAAATATAAAATGTAGTGTAGTTTAATGTAATTTAGTGTAATACAGGGCTAGTGTGTTAACGTTCTGAGTAAATTATAATTTTAATAAGTTAAGTTATCTAAGCGTTGGCATCAAAAGAGAGCATAAATTCAGGGATATTGATTAATTTTTCAGGATGAAAAAGATAGTGGCTTTCATTTTCATAAAGAGTAATCCCTCCAAAACAGCCGCTTAATCTAGTTAATTCCTTAGGATAATCAGGTGTTTGATTAATATCATTAATTTCAATATCAATCATGCCTTTAATATCAGAAACAGCCAAACCAAAAAGCCAATCATTTTGGTTAAAGAGTAAAAGATGTTGTTTCATTTCAATACGTTTTTTTAGAGTAATAAAGGTTAATAAATCTGTAACAGGAAAAATATTGCCGCGGAGATGGCAAGCACCTAAAAGCCAAGGTTTGGTTAAGGGTAAACGGTATAATGTTAAGCCTTGTACAATTTCTTGGATCTCGTTAATTGGGGTAATAAAATCCCACTGACTTAGCTTAAATCGAATTACCTTCATGACTTTACCTTTGTTTTTACCTAATACATGCTAATTATTATATTTATTCTTCTAAGATTTTTTGTATACTCATTAGAAGGTCTTTTTTAAGATCTCTTTTAAGATCGCGTTCATCAGGAGATTTAACAATATAGTCACGTGCACCTTGGCGCATTCCCCATTTTTTATCACTTTCACTTGCTCTTGCTGAAACAATAATTACGGGAATATTGGCAGTTTCTTCAATAGAGGAAAGACTCCGCGTTGCCTCAAAGCCGTTCATACTTTCCATCAAAACATCCATAATAATAAGATCTGGATGCATTTTTGGTGCAATATCTAGAGCCTCTTGACCAGAACTTGCAGAAATCACGCGGTGATTTGCACTTTCAAGAATGCTCGTAATTGCTTTACGCGCTGCGGCTGAATCATCAACAACTAAGATAAGCGCCATATTGAGTTCTCCTGTAAAACATTTATTTAAGGTTGATTATGTTTTTATATAATTGTTTATATATATTTATATGTCTCTTTATATTGACTTAACTACATAGCGCAATTGCATCTAATAAAGTGTGTTTTTTACATGGTTTTAAAATAAAGTCACTCGCACCGAGTAATAATACCTCAGCCTTATCATGTAAGCCATCTTTTGCAGATAAAATAATCACAGGAATATGCTGCGTTAGAGGGGTATTCTTAAGCACACTAAGCACAGACAGTCCACCCCATACTGGCATGGATATATCCAATAAAATTAAATCTGGTTTGTGTTCTTGGATTTGAGCAATTGCATCTATGCCATTTTCTGCGATATTAATATTAATATCTTGATCCTTTATCAAACTGATTATGCTAACCCTTGCTGTAGCACTATCATCTACCAATAGGATATTTAAATGCTTGTCTAATGTCATAAATAAGTTGCCCTTAACAGACTGTATAATTAGCCTACTTTACACTTTTATTGTTATTTTTGAAAGATATTCTATTAATTTAATATTAAAGTTTAATATTAAAGTTTAATCTCAAAATTTAATTTAAAATAAAATAATATATATTTTTAAATATGTAGTTTAAACAATATTATTTATTTTATAGCTAAGTTAAGGGTACTTTTTAAAAAAATCTGCATTCTTAAGCTTCTAATATTTTTCTTTAAGGTATACTTTAAAATTTTTAAAAGAGTCTAAATATAATTATGATTGAATTGATTAATCTTACCTTGCGTATCGGCCCTGAGCCTTTGATAGAAAACATTAGTTGTACTATTTATCCAAAGGATCGCGTTGGTTTAGTTGGAAAAAATGGCTGTGGTAAAACATCATTATTCACACTTTTTTTAAAACAACGCGAGCC
>BHEQ01000021.1 GCA_003864535.1 Gammaproteobacteria bacterium | reverse complement strand
CTCCCAGCCTCCCCCTTCACAAGGGAAGGAGCAAGTCCCCCAAGCTTCAGGGGGATTTAGGGGTATAGTCAATTTTGATGCGAAATATCAGCGAAAAATTAGGCAACTACTTATTAGAGTTAAGTGATTTATTTTGATAGATGCAATAGATATCAAGCTTATTTGCAAAAAATTCAATCTATTAGTTTTAGGTTAAAAGATTGTTAGCGTTTTTTGCTAGCAATAACTAAAAGATACTCACTCTCTTGATTAAAATCAGATATAATCACGCGCACTTTTTGTGCAATTGTAATATATAAATTTAATTAATTTGGAGCGTCTCATTTTATGCCTGTAATAACTTTGCCTGATGGTAGTTTGCGCGAATATGACAATACCGTAACTGGCTTTGATGTCGTTAATAGCATTGGAGCTGGGCTTGCAAAAGCTGCACTTGCTATGACGTTAGATGGCGTTCAAAAAGACTTATCTACGAAGATTACGCAAGATTGTGCGCTTTCAATTTTAACAGTTAAAGATCCTAATGGTTTGGATGTTTTACGCCATACTTTAGCTGCGCAAATTTTAGCGCGTGCGGTTAAAGAATTATATCCTACCGCTAAATTAGCGATTGGACCTACAGTTGAACACGGTTTTTATTATGATGTTGATTTTGAAGAGGCCTTAGTTCCTGAAGATTTAATTAAGATTGAAGCGCAGATGCGCGCAATTATTAAAGAAAATCTCCCAATTACCCGTGAAATATGGGATAGAGAGGCCGCGATTGCTTATTTTCTTGCTAAAGGTGAGACATATAAAGCTGACATTATTACGCGTGCACCACCAGATCAAACTCAGATTTCTTTGTATCGTCAAGGACTTGATGATAATGATGTATTTACGGATTTATGCTTTGGACCTCATTTAGCAAACACCGCTAAAGCTGGGACTGCATTTAAAATTATGAATCTAGCTGGTGCTTATTGGCGCGGTGATTCAAATAATAAAATGCTCACCCGTATTTATGGGATTGCCTTTGCAACTGATAAAGAACTCAAAGCACATTTAACTTTTTTAGAAGAAGCGCAAAAACGCGATCATCGTCGGATTGGGCGGGCGCAAGATTTATTTCATATTCAAGATGAAGCTCCCGGCATGGTTTTTTGGCATGCAAATGGTTGGACTATCTGGCAAGTGATTGAGCAATATATGCGCAGTCGCCAAGCTATAGAGGGTTATCAAGAAATTAAAACACCAATTATCGTTGATCGCTCTTTATGGGAAAAATCAGGACATTGGGATAATTATCGCGAGAATATGTTCACTACAGCTTCAGAAAATCGAGATTATGCGATTAAGCCTATGAATTGCCCATGCCATGTGCAGGTATTTAATCATGGTTTGCATTCATATCGTGATTTACCTATGCGTTTGGCTGAATTTGGCTCGTGTCATCGTAATGAACCCTCTGGTGCGTTACATGGAATTATGCGAGTGCGCGGTTTTGTTCAAGATGATGCGCATATTTTCTGTACTGATGGACAAATTATCCCAGAAGTTGAGGCTTTTCATAAGTTTGCCATGAGTGTTTATGCTGATTTTGGCTTTAAAGATATCTCAGTAAAATTATCTTTACGTCCTGAGCAAAGAGCAGGTGAGGAGCATATTTGGGATTTAGCTGAATCAGGCTTACGTACTGCTTTATCATCTGCTGGAATTGTATGGGAAGAGCTCCCTGGAGAGGGTGCGTTTTATGGCCCTAAAGTTGAATATCATATTAAGGATGCAATAGGACGCTCGTGGCAAGTGGGTACAATTCAACTTGATTTTGTGCTGCCAAATAGACTTGGAGCTGAGTTTGTTGATGAAGATAATACGCGCAAAGTTCCTGTAATGTTGCATCGTGCTATTTTAGGTTCGTTTGAGCGTTTTATTGGGATTTTGATAGAAAATTACGCAGGCTCTTTTCCTGTATGGCTTGCTCCAATTCAAGTTTGTGTAATGAATATCACCGATCGACAAGCTGCATATGTTGAACAAATTACATCTAAATTAAAAAAACTAGGTATTAGAGTAAAATCCGACTTGAGAAATGAGAAGATAGGTTATAAAATTCGCGAGTCTACAATTAATCGGATTCCATTTATGCTAGTAGCTGGAGATCGCGAGCAGGAAAATGGACTTATAGCAGTTAGAACACGCGAAGGTCAAGATTTAAGCACCATGAATCTTGATGAGTTTATAGATTTACTTAATATTCAATTATTACGTTTAGGTCAAATTTAGATTTAATAGCTTGAGATTTAAGAGCCTGAGACTTAATAATCTAAGCTTGAATAGTCTAAGCTTGAATAATTTAAGCTTTAACAAAATAAACTTAAGCAATAAGCTTAAGCAATAAATTTTAGCAAGAAACTTTTATGTGCATATTTATTGATTAATATTTTATTTACTTATCAATAAACATGTAAAATCAATTTTTTTAGAGGAGATTAATTTATCGCCGCACCAAATGAACACAGAATGAATGATGAAATAACTGGCCGCGAAGTGCGTTTAATAGACGCACAAGGCGAACAAGCTGGTATTGTTAAGTTAGCAGATGCCAAACAATTGGCATATGATCAAGACCTTGACTTGGTTGAAATTTCGCCGAATGCGGCACCGCCTGTTTGCCGAATTATGAATCATGGCAAGTTCAAATTTGAACAACAAAAAAGTGCCCAAGAAGCTAAGAAAAAGCAAAAACAAGTCCAAGTTAAGGAAATAAAATTCCGTCCCGGTACGGATGAAGGGGATTATCAGGTAAAACTACGCAACCTGATCCGTTTCCTTCAAGATGGTGATAAAGCCAAAATTACGCTGCGTTTTCGTGGACGTGAAATGGCTCACCAAGAGTTGGGTATGGTTCTTCTAAGACGCGTCGAGGAAGATCTAAAAGAAGTAGGAGTTGTCGAGCAAAGACCTAAGTTTGAAGGTCGACAAATGGTAATGATGATTGGACCTATTAAGAAAAATTAGTTTTACTATTTTTTTTAAGTCTATTTTTAAGTCTAATTTAATTATGCTAACAACCTATTTTGAACCTATTTTTTTAAATCAATGCGAGTGATCACATTATGCCTAAAATGAAAAGTAACAGCGGAGCGAAAAAACGCTTCCGTAAAAACGGAGGCGGCGACTTTAAACGCAATGCCTCTCACCGTCGTCATATTCTTACTAAGAAGTCCACTAAGCGCAAACGTCACTTACGCGGTATTACTTTGGTTTCCAAAGTTGATGCCAAAATGGTTTCTCGTTTGTTGCCTTACGCTTAGAATTCTATAGGAGAATAAATTATGGCTAGAGTTAAACGCGGTGTCACCGCACATGCACGTCACAAAAAAGTTCTGAAGAAAGCTAAAGGCTATTACGGTGCGCGTTCACGCGTCTATCGTGTTGCCTTCCAAGCAGTTATCAAAGCTGGTCAATATGCTTATCGTGACCGTCGTCAGAAAAAACGTGATTTTCGCGCATTATGGATTGTGCGTATTAATGCAGCTGCACGCGAGTGTGGTTTATCTTACAGTCGCTTTATTAATGGTCTTAAAAAAGCCAATATTGAAGTAGATCGTAAAGTATTAGCAGATATCGCAGTATTTGAAAAAGATGCATTTAAAGCCTTAGCTGAACAAGCCAAAGCTGCATTGATCTAAATATTTCCGACATGCTTATAAGAAAGAAAGGTGAGCGCAGGTTTTCCTTTCTTTTTTGTTTATTAATTATTAATTACTTGTAGATATTAACATGCCACTTAATAACATAACAACATCAGCATTGGCTGATATTTCAAATGCTGCTGATCTTAGCGTGCTTGATGCAATTCGTGTTGCTCATTTTGGAAAAAAAGGGCTTATTAGCACGTTGATGCAAGGACTTGGTAAGCTTGATCCTGATGCAAAAAGAGCCCAAGGAGCTTTGATAAATATAGCGAAGCAAAGCATTGTAAATGCGCTTGAAGCTAAAAAAAATATACTTGAGATAGCTCTTTTAGATGCAAGACTTGCGACAGAAGGAGTTGATATTACTTTGCCGGGGCGCAGTTCTAGCGTCGGCTCTTTTCATCCGATCACGCGCACTTTAATGCGCATTCAAAGTTTATTTGCAAGTATTGGCTTTGATGTGATTGAAGGTCCTGAAATTGAGGATGATTTTCATAACTTTGAAGCACTAAATATTCCTGATCATCACCCTGCACGAGCGATGTTTGATACTTTTTATTTTAATGAAACGATGCTGCTGCGCACTCATACTTCAAATACCCAAGTGCGCACCATGGAAAAACAAAAACCGCCGATACGCATGATAGCTCCAGGGCGTGTTTATCGGAATGATTCGGATGTTACTCACAGCCCGATGTTTCATCAGGTTGAAGGCTTAGTGATTGATACAGATATTAATTTTGCGGATTTAAAAGGTATACTTACCGAATTTATGCGTGCCTTTTTTGAGCGCGATCTAAAGCTGCGGTTTCGACCTTCGTTCTTCCCATTTACAGAGCCATCTGCCGAGGTTGATATTGAATGCGTCATTTGTAATGGCACAGGCTGTCGTGTCTGTAAAAATACAGGCTGGCTGGAAGTTTTAGGCTGTGGGATGGTTCATCCTAATGTATTTAAACATGTTGGTATTGATCCACAAGTTTTTACAGGTTATGCCTTTGGAATGGGAGTTGAGCGCCTAGCAATGCTACGTTATGGCGTTAATGATTTACGTTTGTTTTTTGAAAATGACGTGCGTTTTCTCAGCCAATTTCGTTAACAGACTTCGTTAACACATTTAAGCACTCAGCGTGTTATCACCTCTTTGCTCCTCTAGTTATAAACTTACCTCATATCTATATAAAAAATAAGAAGATTAAAAATGAAAATATCTCTATCTTGGCTCTCTCATTGGATTAAGAATATTCCTGATGATCTTGATCATAGGCTTACTATGGCAGGTTTAGAGGTCGAATCAATAAATAGTGCCGCGCCATTTTTCTCAGGGGTTGTGATCGGTGAGGTGATTGACTTACAAGCTCATCCAGATGCGGATAAATTGCGTATTGCTCAGGTTAATATTGGGACGGATGCGCCTTTACAAATCGTTTGTGGTGCTCCAAATGTTGCGCTAGGTATTAAAGTTCCAACGGCACTTATTGGCGCGGTTTTGCCGAATGATTTTAAAATAAAACCAGCTCAATTGCGCGGTGTTGATTCTTGTGGAATGCTGTGTTCAGCACGCGAGCTTGGTTTAAGTGAAGATCATGCGGGTTTAATGATTTTAGATGCGAGCTTAATCGTCGGGGCTAATTTAAGAGAAGTATTTGATTTAGATGATAAAATTATTGAGATTGATTTAACGCCTAATCGTGGTGATTGTTTGAGTATGCTTGGGATTGCCCGTGAAGTAGCTGCAATCACCAATCAAGTAATCAAACTAGATCCTATTGAAAAACAGAAAGTTACAATTGATGATGTTATTAAAATAAATATTGAGTCGCCCAAAGATTGTGCGCGTTATTTGGGTAGATTTATTAAAAATTTAAATCCAGATGCACCAACTCCATTCTGGATGAGCGAGCGTTTACGCCGTGCGGGGATTAGAGAACATGGTATTTTAGTTGATATCACTAATTATATTTTAATTGAAATGGGGCAACCACTCCATGCTTTTGCGGCAGATAAGATCGCGGGTGATATTTATGTGCGCCGTGCAATGGATCAAGAAACTTTAATTTTATTAGATGGCAGCAATGTAACGCTTGATCCTAATATTTTAGTGATTGCAGATGCTAAAAAAGCTCTTGCAATTGCAGGAGTTATGGGTGGGCAAGACAGTGCGTGTAATGATAAAACTACACATATATTTTTAGAATCAGCGTGGTTTAATCCAATTACACTTGCAGGCAAAGCGCGTCAATTTGGTCTCCAAAGTGATGCCGCGCATCGTTATGAACGCGGTGTTGATTTTAATTTAGGTCAAGATGCCTTAGAACGTGCAACTCAATTGCTCATAGAGCTAGCGGGAGGGGAGGCTGGGGCTATTTGTAAATCCGAGTTTTTGGATGATTTACCTAAACGCAACCCTATTACCTTAAATTTTGCACGGGTAAATAAAATTATTGGAATGAATTTAGACGCTAAAATTATCGCTGAGTTATTAAAAAATGTTGGCAATATTTCAGAGATTAATCAAGAGAGCCTAGTTATTTTAGCCCCTTCATATCGTTATGATTTAATGATAGAAGAGGATATTATTGAAGAGATTGCACGGCTCTATGGCTATGATAATATCCCCGTTAATATCTCTTCTGCCAAAGTTCAGATGCACTTAGTTCCTGAAAATAAAACGCCGTTAACGCGCTTTAAAGAAGTGTTAATTGCGCGTGATTATATTGAAGTAATCACGATGAGCTTTGTTAAACCTGGGTGGCAAGCAATTATTGACCCAAGTAATGCGCCTATTATTCTTAAAAATCCTATATCGCCTGAATTATCTGCGATGCGGACAACTTTATTGCCAGGATTATTAAGCACGATAGATTATAATTTTAAGCGCCAGCAAAAACGGATTCGTATTTTTGAGTCAGGTTCAAGCTTTAAAGGTGGTTTAGAAAATCTAGAGCAAAGTGCCTATTTAAGCGGCGCGATTTGTGGCGAGAGCAAGCAAAATCAATGGGGAGAGACGGCACGCAAAGTTGATTTTTTCGATATAAAAGGTGATGTTGAAGCTTTATTAGCAATCTCGGGTATGCAAGATCAATTTAGCTTTGTAGCATCAAGTAATGCAGCGTTGCATCCAGGGCAAGGTGCTGATATTGTAAATCAAGCTGGTGATATAATTGGCTATGTAGGTGCATTGCATCCAGCACTCACGCAACAATTAGATTTAGATGTTGATATTTTTGTATTTGAGTTAAAAATAGAAGCATTGAGCTTATCTTTAATCCCTAAATTTTGTGAAATTCCTAAATTTCCATCATCAAAAAGAGATTTAGCACTTTTAATTCCTAAAGAAATCAGTGCAAATCAAGTTATTTCAACAATTATTTCAAGTGACAATACGATCCTACAATCAGTCCATCTATTTGATATATATACAGATGATTTGATGAAAGCAGGAGAACGGAGTATGGCATTTACTCTTTTTTTCCAAAATGTTACAGAAAATCTCAAAGATTATGAAATAGACGCTATAATTAGTAAGGTCTTAATGGACTTAAAATTAATAAACGCAACTCTACGATAAAAAAAGGTACTTATATTATGACTACACTAACTAAAGCTGAAATGACAGAACGCTTATATGAAGAGGTTGGTTTAAACCGCCGTGAAGCCAAAGAATTTGTTGAATCGTTCTTTGAGGAAGTTAATATTGCTCTTGAAGGTGGCGAATCTGTGAAACTTTCAGGATTTGGCAGCTTTGATTTACGTGATAAAAAAGAACGTCCAGGACGTAATCCTAAGACAGGTGTTGATATTCCAATCTCAGCACGTCGCGTAGTTACCTTTCGGGTTGGACAGAAATTAAAAGCACGTATGGAAGCTCTAAGCCAAAAAAGTAAATAATTTATAATAATAATTCATAGCAACACCTTACAATAATACTTTAAAAATATAAAAATAAGCCCATAAGAAACCATTTAGGTTACTTTGGGCTTATTTTTTAATTTTATTTTATCTGCCCAGCAGCTAAAGAAGCCTCACTCCTAAATCCCTCTTCACAGGAACACTCCGTGTTGGAAGGACTTTTAAAACTCCTCCCACTACGAAGGGGAGGCTGGGAGGGGTTCTTTAAATTCCAATATAAGTTAAAAAAATCATAACATTAAAATTTCATCATCAATATCATTAACAACGCTATTTAAACTATAGTTATTATTATCCGCTTCTTGATTGGCGTTTTGAGTTTTATTTAAATCAAGCCAATTATCCATCCAGATTAAAGGGTTGTTTTTAATAAGAACATGTGGATTTTTTAAATTCAAAAATAGATAAACATCTTGTGCATTATAAAAAACCCATTCATCTAGTAAATGTTGATTTAAACCAACAATACTGCGTCCCTCACTAAATAAATAGCGATTCCATGTTAGCTCTTGCTCAATAATCTCAGCGATCATGATTTGAATCTCAGCTTGATAAAAATTAAAACATTCATGCCATACCGGCTCTTTTAATAGGATTTCAAGCACCGCCTCATCCATCATGCAGTGGACCTGTTCATCTTGAGCAATTTTTTGAACAAGTTTAGCAATACCTTGGAAGATATTTTGCTCAGCTAGAGCAAAGGTTGCGGCAAAGCTGCTTAAAAATTCTATTTTCTCCAAGCAATAAAGTGCAATAAGTGCTTTTAAAAGAACATGGCGTATTTCATTTAAGCCTTTGTCTGTGCAAAAATAACTGGGGTTTAACGTGTAATTTGCACCAGCTTGACTTAACTCATCAAAGGCTTTGATAACTGTTTCTGAACGCGCTAGAACGGCATTATTTGCCATAACTTCTTTAAAAACGGCTTGTGGATCAGCAAGACATTGGCGAATTATTTCAGAATAAGTTAGCGCATGTAAATTCTCTATTTCTGATTGCTTGGAAAACATCAGCCACAATTCACTATTGCTTATAAATGGCGCAAAAAGAGGTGCAATTGCGCGTGATGCAACTGAGTCTAACTCCCATTGAAAAGCAAGATTCTTGAGCATGACATCATAATTGTTTTGCGAGCAGTGTAATAAATCCATCCGTGATTGCTCAAGATTGACCTCATCTTCAGACCAATCCATTGATTTTTGGAGTTTATATAAATCAAATAATTGTGGATAAGGTGTGTTAATACTGTCATATAAACCTAATTTCTCACCTAAAAATAAAGGGTAGTGTCCAGTTTTCCATGCTTGATTTTGTTGATTAAATATACTCATAATTATTTCCTGATGATTTCATGTAAGTTAAAAAATTAGTAACTGCTCGGCAGTCTTAACATATTCATTTTTATAAACTACATATTAAATAATATGACTTTAAATTCTGAATATGACATTCCACTTTATTTAATTACACCCCTCAAATCCCCCCTTAGCAAGGGTGACTTACTCCTCCCCTTGTAAAGGGGGAGATTGGGAGGGGTGGTTTATTTAATTGCTGAGTAGTTACAAAAATTAAAATATGTACCCTTAAAGTTTACAAGCGCCGCCAGCACAATTATCTTCTTCCATATACTCAATATCAGAATTATGGATAGACGCAGGATTATGGATAGCTGGAGAGTTATGGGCAGCTGTTTGAGTTGCGCCTTTATTTGGATTTTGATAACGAATTCCTGAGGAACTATTGACGTAATAGCGTGTTTTGCAACCTAATTTAATCATGCTAAGAAAATCAACGAGCAATTTTTTAGTAGATATTTTACGGCTTGCCTGACCATTTTTATCCTTAAAATTAAGATATAAATCCGCAGAAATCGCTTGCCCTGTAAATTTTTGCACAATTGCGTAAAGCTCAATAAGATGGATGCTATCTAAATCCCATGCAATATCATAAAAATCACCGAGCGTATCTGCATCTGGGGCAATTAATAAATTTTTGTTATTTGACGAGGTTTTCATGATTTTAAGATTACGAATAGGATAAATACTATTGGTTGTGTTCGTTGTTTGGCTGCTCGATTCAACTGGCATCATCGCCTCAAGCACGCTATGGCGAATTCCGCCTTGGGCAATTATTTGTGTGCGTAAGCCTTCCCAGTCAAATTGCAGTGTCTGCGTGTGGCATTTATCAACCTCTTTACAATAAGTATCAATCGGTAACCACCCTTGTGGGTATTTACTCTTAGTCATCCAAGTGCAAATTCCTTTTTCTTGCGCCAAGCGTAAACTTGCCTTATGTAGATAATAACTATGGCGTTCTGCAACATAATGAATATGATTTTTTCCTTCAAGTGTTTGATAACTTAAATGACGCTGTGCCATGTCATGCGCCAAATTAGTGATGCCAATACCAATACTGCGCCGCGCTTTTGCTGAGAACCCGAGAGAATCAAAAGGGTAATCCATAATATCAATAACATGATCTAGCATTAACGCGGTGTAATATGCAACTTTCTCATAAGTTTGATCATCAACGCGCCCAACGACAATAGATGCAAGGCTGCATAGTGCAATTTCTCCTTTAGAATTAGCAGAATATAAATCTTGCATATCCGTAAATGCTTGAGTGGGTAAAGCAATTTCTGCACATAAATTAGAGGAATAAATCGGATCTTTAAAAGGTGTATGCCGATTCATCTCATCCGCAGCACACCAATAAACGCGCCCTGTTTCAACAGCTTCTGTCAGTGCTTGGATCATAATTTCACGCGCGAAACACATTGTTTTTTTACACTCAAATTTTAAATAATAATCATATAAGCGTTTAAATTCATCAAGGTTTCCAGTATAGAATGCATCATGTAAATCAGGCGCAACTTGCACGCTAATTAGCATCCACTCTTCATTTTTAGCGACTTTTTCTGCAAAAAAGTGATTTACAACCAAAGCATAATCAATATCTTTAATTTGTTTTTGACTTACAGTGGTTGGATTTTTTAGCGCAAGCAGATCCTTAATTTCAGGGTCAAGGACATTAAAATAAACCGTTGCACTCCCGCCACGGCTTGCCTGAATATTGGCATGTACTGCACTTTGGAGTAAACGATAATATGGCAGCTTACCTTGATGAACCACGCGCCCGCCCTTAACTTTGTCACCTTTAGAACGTGTTTTTAAAAAAGCGCCAATACCCGCACTGGCACAGGTCATTAAATACGCAATATGATCGCCTGCAGCCAAGCTTTTTACCGTATCTTCAGTGGTATAAACACAGCAAGAAGCGTAGGCTTTATGCGGGGTGCGCATATTAATCAGCATTGGTGTGGGCGCATTTATTTTAAGCGTACTTAGATAATTATATAACTCGATAACATCTTCCAAACGTCTTGATTTTGGTTGATTTTCCATATTTTGCAGCGCCATTCCCATAAACATAAATTGGGGGGATTCATAGCAATGATTTTGGACTTTATCGGTGATTAAGTATTTATCCTTCATCTGCCGCAAGCTTGTATAATTATAGGTAATATCTTGATTATGATTTATTTTATCATTTAGGTAATCTAGTTCATGCTCAGTATAATCTAAGGATGCCCAAAAACCTAAAGAATGCATTTGGGCATAAAATATTTTAAGATGCGGAATACGTCTAAAACCACCAAATGCCTCTTTATAGATTGTGCCTATAAGCAAGCGTCCTGCCATTTGCAAATGTTTGTGATCTTCTTGCTCAACACATGCATCAATCATAGCTTTATGCAGCTCTAAAGTTGTGCAGCCATCAAAACATTTTCGATATGCACTTAGCGCAATTGGGCTCCAATCAACCTTAAAACTCGCGGCAAATTCTGCCCATTTATTTAGCTTATCTGCATTAAATTCTTGGCGCACGCCATTACTTTTTATGATGTGATTAATGATCATAACTGTTGCATTTCCTTTTTATACCTTATTAAATTAGCTAGTTAACAAAGAGTTAGTTTAACGATTATTAATAAATATTCTCAAGAGAAAGCAGTTATTGATCAGCATAAAGTATGTTGCCATAGCCATCGCCATCAACAGAGCTCCCCGCTCCTGATTGGTGTGCTATAGATACATAGCGGTTTATGGCAGGTCTCCTGGCTCGCAGATCGTCATATTTTTTAAAGCCTTCCCAAATAATTAAGATAAAAGTTAATAAAAACTTAATTAATCAGTGACTTGCATCATGCGGAGATGATGCACAGGTTAAAAAATACTCTTTGCTTACAGTTGCGGGGGCAGCGCTTGTATTAAACAAGCTTCCCTTTTAATTAATGCCTTATTTTGCATCAAACCAATAACGCTATGGTAAGGAATTCGTTCTAAAAATGAAAGAAAAAAAGTTAGATTAAAAATAGTAACTACTCAGCAGCTAAAAAAATAACCCCCTCCCAACCTCCACCGAAGCAAGGGGAGGAGTAAGTCCCCCTTGCAAAGGGGGGATTTAGGGGGGCCTTAAATTTTCTTAAGAACATGAGGAATTAAAACAAAACTTCCCAAGAACGACATGATTGCTAAAAATAAAATGCCTACATTCATATTATTAGTTGCAGTTACTAAAAGTGCAATAATCCAAGGAGCTAAGCTGCTTGAAAAATTACCTAATCCATTAAATATACCGCCAGCGGTGGCGCTTACGCGTGCGTCGGTTACTTTGGCGAGTAAGGCAAAAACATTAGGTGCGCCGATCCCCCAAAATGTAGCACTAAATGACACTGCGGCAATTAAGGCATAATGGCTATCAACATTAATTGCAATGATTAAGCCAAGCCCTGCACCAATCAAAGAGATCATGCACATTAAGGCGCGTTTATTGATTTTATCTGAAACTATTGAGCCGAAAACCTCTCCCACAAGCATTCCTACAAACACAAGTGAAGTAAAGAAACCTAAAGAGCCTTGGGCAATACCTTTTGCTTTTAAATAACTTGGAAGCCAGCTATTAAAACCCCACAGGTACGTTAAAAATGCAATATTAAAAATACATACAAGCCAAAAACTTAGATCTTTGATCAATACATGGCTTGCTTTTACGTGATCTGTAAATTGTAATTTAGGAATAACATTAGCATGTGCCTGTGATTTAGCTAAATCAATATTTTTTAAGACAAAATAGGCAATGAGCACCACAATAATTGTAATTGACGCCATCACATAAAAGGTTGCACGCCAGCCGTAATGTCCCAAAACATAAAGAGTAATTGGAAAACCAATAGCGGCACCAATCGGTGTTCCAAGCAACCACAGCATCGTTGCCCGTGCTTGTTCTTTTTGCTCAAATAGTTTTTTCACAATTGTATAGGCAATTGCAAATAAAGGTCCTTCAGCGATCCCGAGTAAAACACGATAAAAAAGCATCTCCTCATAACTTGTCGCCCGCCCCATGAAGAACATAATAATCCCCCAACTAATCATCATTCCCATTAATAACTTAAAAGGACTGATCAAATCACCGATAAAACTTAGAAAAGTTGATGAGAATCCATAGGCTAATAAAAATGCGGTCATTAATAAACCGAGTTTTTCACGGTGTCCCGCAATACCTAAATCCGCGAGAAATTGATCATCACTAAATAATGCGGCAATACTGATCTTATCAAAAAATGCCAAAATAACGCACAATAACAATGCTAAAGGTACGGCCCAGCGTTTATTTCCTGTCATTACATTCATATATATATCCTCTTTAGTAGTTAGTTTTTAGGGCACATCTATGTGTGCTTTTCCTGTGTTACACGATATTATTAAGATGCTAATTTACCTAAGTAAACTGCGCTTTTAATAATTATTTATAATTTATTTAACGGCTGCTTAACATCAACTAAGGCGGCAAGATCTGGGCAATATCCTTTTCGCATCCAGCTTCTTGTTTGTTTTAAATCACGGGCGCAATTAAGTGCAATAACACTTTTTATTTCAGATTTTATTTGAGACTCTGCATCTTTTTTAGTCGCTACAAAAAATAAAGCTGCTTGATTTGTTGTCAAATCACCGCGTATAAGCGTTGCACAATCTTGATACTCAAGTCCTAGTATTTGAAGATTAACCTCATATTGATCCGACCAAAACCAAGGAATCTCAGCATATTGCTCAGGTGATCCCATAATTGCCTTGCCGACAATAATCGCTTGATTTTGTGCATTTGCCCAAGACTCTAAACGTGGTTTATTGATAACACGCGCAACATCGCCACATGCAAAAATATTTGGATTAGAGCTGCGCCCCTGTGTATCAACAACTATGCCATTATCGATCTCCAAGCAGGCTTTATCTGCCAATTGCGTATTTGGAATTAACCCAATCCCTGCGACAACAATATCCGCATGAATAATGCTGCCATCTTCCAAACGCGCTTGCCAACTCTTATCTTGCTGCGTATTAGTGTTTTTATCCAAAGTAGCTAGGCTGCTGCCTAAACGAACATCTACGCCATTTTGCTCATGTAAATTAAGCAAAAACTCAGATATAACAGGAGGTAAAGTCCGTGTGCATAAACCAGCTGCCGCTTCAAGTAAAATCACCTCTAAGCCAATTTTCCTAGCCGTTGCTGCAATCTCTAAACCTATCCAACCGCCGCCAATAACTAATAAAGTTTTGGAAGAATCTGCTTGATGTGTTTGGAAGGCGTTTTTTAATGCATGCGCATCATCTAAAGTTCTAAGATAAAAGATATCCTTGTGATCAAGATGAGGAGGGAGCCTGCGCACGTGTCCACCTGTAGCAATAATTAGGCGATCATAATTTAAAGAGGTTTGATCTGATAATAATACGCTTTGCAAGCTTGCATCAATATTAATAACAGAAAGATTATAGTGCTCTGTTATATTAAGAGCTTGCCATATATCCGAGCTAAATAATTGCACACTTGAAAAATCAGCTAAACCTGCAAGAACCGCTTTAGATAGGGGAGGGCGCTCATAAGGTGAATGTGGCTCTGCTCCAATTAAAATTAGTTTCCCACTAAAACCTTCTGCGCGGAGAGTTTTAGCAGCCCAACCGCCTGCTTGCCCCGCCCCAATAATTATAACTGTCTCAATAACTGGATTAATTGCCATATTATCTATCCCTATTTGCTTGTATCTGTAAGAAATTTTCCTACAGGTTTTGCGAGCCTATGTTGGCGGCGTGTATGCCCGTCAATGCCGCCATCAATCGCCCATTCTGCAAATACAGTAGGTCCTGGCGTAAACTCGCGTGCTTGCCACTTTTCGGTTAATTGATCCTCATCAGAATAATATTCAACTAAAGCACCACAAGGATTTTTAAAATACCAAAAATATGCCGATGATAC